>NZ_JBCLVN010000005.1:0-239881 GCF_039548315.1 Cellulomonas olei | reverse complement strand
CCACCACGGTCGGGTCGGGGGACGGCGCCGGGTCCGGGTCGACGGGCTGCGGGTCGACCGGCTCCGGGTCGACCGGCTCCGGGTCGACGGGCTGCGGGTCGACGGGCTCCGGGTCGACCGGTTCGGGGTCCGCCGCGACGAAGCTCACGCGCACCGTGCCGACCTCGGTGCCGCCTACGGACGCGCGGACCGTCGCGACGCCCGGCTCCACGGACCGGAGCCCGACCGTGACGGTGCCGTCGCCGTGGTCGACCGGGGTGTCCAGCTCCCCGAGGTCCGTGGCGAACGTCACGTCGTCGGCAGCGTCCGCGGCCTCGACGCCACCGGCGCCGGTCGCATCCGCAGCGGGCGCGTCCGCAGGAGGCGCGTCCACGGCAGGCGCGTCCACGGCAGGCGCGTCCACGGCAGGCACAACCGCATCAGGCGCTTCCGTGGCAGGCGCATCCGTGGCAGGCGCGTCGACGGCGGCGTCCGCCGCGACCGCGGCGTCGGCCTCCACCGGGTCGGGGGTGACCGCCCCCGTGGTGAGCGTGACGGTCGACGCCGACACGCCGTCCGCCGCGAGCGTGCGCGGGGCGGCGTCCAGCGTCGAGGTCACGGCCCGCTCCGTGACCTCGACGGTCGTCGGGGCGCCGCAGCCCTCCGGCGATCCGGCGGTGCACGCCGAGGGGTCGAGCACCGTCGGCGACGCGGCGCGCGTCACCGACGCCTCCCAGGTCCCCGCGGAGACCGCCCGCGCGGTCAGCCGGATCTGCGCCGCCAGCCCGGGCGCGAGGTCCCCGACGGTCCACGTCCCCGTCGCGGCGTCGTACGTGCCGTCACCGGACTGCGCGGTCAGCTCGAGGCCGGCCGGGATCGCGAAGTCGACGGTGGTCCCGGGCGACGCCGCGGGTCCGTCGTCGCGGACGTCGAGCGTGTAGGTCACCTCGTCGCCGACCTGGACGGAGGGCGGCTCGGCGGTCGCGCCGACCGCGAGGTCCGCGAACGGCTCGACGCGCTCGCCGACCGTCGTGAACCACGCGCGGGTCACCTCGGCACCGGGCGCCACCGCGTCGGAGCGCCACAGGATCGCGACCGCGTTGTCGAAGTCCGGGGTCGTGTCGCACGCATACCGGGTGCCGTCCTGGAGCACGCACGACGACGTGATGCCGTACTCGCTCGCCGCCCCGCTGACGGTGGAGTAGTGCCCGCCCAGCAGCACCGGGTCGGGCGACACCGCCACGACGCTCATCGCGCCCGTGCCGTTCCTCGCGACGCAGCTCCCGGACGTCGCGTCCATCACCGTGGTCCCGTAGTCGTTCCCGGCGAAGTAGCAGTCGTACCAGTAGCCGAGCTGCACGTCCTCGGCCGTGCTCCCCAGGTTGGTGTAGCTGAGCGTCGACCGCACGTAGTCGTCCCCGTCGACGTACAGGTCGGTCTTCGTGACCCGCATGACACCCGGCACCTCGCGCGTGGTGGCGATCCGGTACGGGTCACCCGTCGTCCCGGTGCCGCCGTGCTCCTGGCTGACGAACGTGCCGCCGCCGGCCCGCATCACCCGCCCGGAGGCGGTCGTGACCATCGGCCCGGTGTTCCCCGCGCCCGTGGGGTTCTCGCGTTCCGTCCCGTAGAAGTACGCGCCGTACCGCGTCGAGTGCCGGGTCCAGAGCTGGCTGCGCATCGCCGCGTCGAGGTACACCCGCTGGATGCTGGTGTTCTCGACGCGGATGGCACCGTCCTCGACGCTCCCCGGCGCTGCGAGCGCCGCGCCACCCCCGGCCACGAGCCCGAGCCCGGCCAGTGCCACGGCGAGCACCCCCGCCCCGGCACGCCGCAGCCGGCCCCGGATGGTCGTCCTCGGTCGTGTGGCGTCCACGCCTGGTCCTCTCGTCGCCGCGGCGGTGCCCGCGCGGGCACCGCGTCCGACGCTGGTGGCGCCGCGGCCGGACCGGGTGCGGGACCTGCGTCCTGCGTGGGTGGTCCGCCGTCGCGGCCGTGCGGGGGTCCGCGGAGCACTCAGGCCCGTCGGCGACGCAGGTGAGTGGACCGGCGGCGTCGGTGGGGGCCGTGACCTAGGTGGCCCGCGTGCGGAGCCGGCCCCGCGCGGGGATGCTGAGGCGTAGCCCCCGGCGGTCGGCGCCGGGGCGGCTGAGGGAGGCCACGGTGACCCGTCCCCGCGTCGTGCAGACCGTGCTGGACACCACCGACCCGCGGGGGCTCGCGGAGTTCTACCGGGAGCTGCTCGGGCTCGAGTACCGCCCCGGCGACGAGCCGCCGGCACCCGGTGAGCCCGACCCGGCCGGCGACGACTGGCTGGTCCTGCGGGGCGAGGGCCTGTGGCCGCTGGCGTTCCAGAAGGTCCCCGAGCTCCCGGCCGCGACCTGGCCCGACCCCGACGTCCCGCAGCAGCTCCACCTGGACATGACGGTGCCCGACGCGGGGACGCTCGACGCCGAGCACGAGCGGGTGCTCGGCCTGGGGGCCCGGCTGCTGCTCGACCGGCGCGACGACCCGGACGAGCCGCTGCGCGTCTACGCCGACCCGGCGGGGCACCCGTTCTGCATCTTCGTGGGCTGAGCCCGTCAGCGCGGCGCGGCCCCGGTGAGCCGCGTGACGTGCAGCGTGAGGTACAGCAGCTCGTCGGCGTCGACCGTCCAGTCGAAGAGGTCCGCGAGCAGCGCCCCGATCCGCACGGCCGAGGCGAACTGCCGCGGCTTGGAGGTCCGCACGACCGCGAGCACCTCGTCGGTGTCCCCGGTGCCGGTCGGCACCCCCGGAGCCGGCGGCTTCGGGTCCTGGCGCGCCCGGACGAACAGGAACCGCAGGTGCGTGACGAACCGCGCGACGTCCACGGCGCCCTCCTCGAACCGGATGCCGTGCTCCTCGTCGATGATCTGCAGGATCTGCTGCAGCGCCTCGGTCATCCGCACGTACTCGCGCATGTCGTCCGAGCCGTACTGGGCGTTGACGAAGTGCATGGCGATCGGCACGGCCTCGGACGCGGGCAGCCGGACGCCGGTGCGCCGCTCGACGATCTCCAGCGCCTCGCGGCCGAACGCCAGCTCGGCGGGGTACAGGTAGGAGAGCTCGGAGCGCAGGGGGTACTCGGTCGCGCTGCCCTCGCGGACACGGCGGAGGGCGAACCCGATGTGGTCCGCGAGCGGGAGGAGCACCCGCGCCGTGACGTGAGGCCCGAGTCGCTCGCGCCCCGCACGCATGACCTCCTCGGACGCCGCGACGGCGTCGATGGAGATCTCCTCGACCATGGCCGCGAGCCGCTCCAGCGAGCCGATGCCGTCGGGCACGAACGTGCGCTGCACCGCGGCGGGGTCCACCTCGTCGCCGGGCGAGGTGCGGAACCCCAGACCCGGGCCGAGCAGGATGACCTCCGTCCCGGCGCCGTCGATCCCGAGCACGACGCTGTTGTTCAGGACCTGCTTGACGCGCATCGTCACCTCCGCCGCCCGTTGGTCGCGATCAGCTCGCGGTACCAGTGGAAGGAGTCCTTGCGGTACCGGTCGAGCGTGCGCAGGTCGTCCTCGTCGCGGTCGACGTAGACGAACCCGTACCGCTTGCGCATGCCCTGGTGCGTGGACACGAGGTCGATCGCGGCCCACGGGCAGTATCCGATCACCTCGACCCCGTCCGAGACGGCCTCCTGGATCTGCGCCACGTGGTCGCGCAGGTACGCGATGCGGTACGGGTCGTGCACGGAGCCGTCCGGCTCGAGGACGTCCGGGGCACCGAGCCCGTTCTCCGTGACGAGCAGCGGCAGGCGGTACCGGTCGTAGAGCTGCCGGAACGTCGTCCGGAACCCGACCGGGTCCGTCTCCCAGCCGAACTCGGTGGTCGGCAGGTGCGGGTTCTCGACCCCGCGGTACACGCCGGCGTCACCGATGAGCAGGTGCTGGTCCTGCGAGCCGCCCTTCTCGGGCCCGTCCGGCGTCGGGGCCCCGACCGTGTGCGAGGTGTAGTAGTTGAACGCCACGAAGTCCGGGCGGCCGGCGGCCAGGTCGGCCAGGTCCCCCGGTGCGACGTCGGGCCGCCAGCCGCGCTCCCCCAGGTACGCCCAGGCGGTCGGGTTGTAGGTGCCGTGCACGGCCGCGTCCAGGTACAGCCAGTTCCGGATCGCCGCGAAGTCCTCGGCCGCCACGACGTCCAGCGGGTCGCTGCTCGCCGGGTACACGCAGGCGATGTTCGGGGCGGGCCCGACCCACGCCCCCGGCACCTCGTGCACGGCCCGCATGGCGCGGGCCTGCGCGACGAGCATGTGGTGGTTCTGCTGGTAGACCTCGCGCTGCGGGTCGTCGCCTCCGGGGAGGGGGATGCCGAGGGCTCCGCCGAACAGGATCATGACGTTCTGCTCGTTGATCGTCAGCCAGTACCGGACGCGGTCGCCGAGCGCCGCCGTCAGCACCCGCGCGTAGCGCTCGAACGCGTCGACGGTGGCGCGCGACGACCAGCCGCCCTTCGCCTGCAGCGCCTGCGGCAGGTCGAAGTGGTACATGGTGAGGACGGGCTCGATGCCGTGCGCCAGGAGCGCGTCGACCAGCCGGCCGTAGAACGCCAGGCCCTCCGGGTTCACCTCGCCGTCGCCGTCCGGGATCACGCGCGACCAGGACACGGAGAACCGGTACGCGCGCAGGCCGAGCTCGGCCAGGAGCGACACGTCCTCCTCGAGCCGGTGGTAGTGGTCGCTCGCGACGGTGTAGTCGGCGACGCCCCCGGGACGGTCGGTGCGGACGTCCATGATCGACGGGCCCCTGCCGTCGACGTCGGCTGCCCCCTCCACCTGGTAGGCGGAGGTGGACGCGCCCCACAGGAACGCCGGGGGGAACGGGCGCAGGGTGCGGTGGTGCACGGGTCCTCCTCAGGCCGCGGGGGTGACGGTCAGGAGCGTCCGGCCGGCGTCGACCGGGCCGGGCGGCTCGGTCGCGACGCCGCCCAGCGTCCGGGCGTTGGTGACGACGAGCACGACCGTGGTGGGGCAGCCCGCCGCCTCGACCCCGGCGAGGTCGACCCGGGCGAGCACGTCGCCGGCCGCCACGCGGGCGCCCGCCTCGACCGCGGGCGCGAAGTGCTGCCCGTTGAGCGTGACGGTGTCGATGCCGATGTGCACCAGCACCTCGACCCCGGTGTCGGACCGCAGGCCGTACGCGTGCGGCATGGCGGTGACGACGGTGCCGGCCAGCGGGGCGACGACGGTGCCGGACGACGGCCGGACCGCCATCCCCGGGCCGAGCAGGCCGGCAGAGAACGCGGGGTCCTCGACGTCCGCCAGCGGTACGGCCACCCCCACGACCGGCGCGCCGACCCGGACGGGTCCGAGCTCGACGGGCTGGGGTGCGGCGGCCTCGCGGCGGCGCCCCCGGCCCCAGAGGGGGCGGCGGCTCTCGTCGTTCGTGGGCATCGGTGCTCCTTCTCGTGGTGCGACGTGCGGGGCGGGGCGCGGGCCCGTCAGAGGTTCATGGCGTACGTGTGGCCCTCGAAGACGGCGTCCATGAGGATCCGGGGCCGCACGCAGTCCCCCACCACCACCGTCTCCGGCGTGATCCCGTAGAACGACCGGGCCAGGTCGTCCCGCGCGCGCATGCCGACGGACACGACCACGTGGTCCGCGGGCAGCGTCTCCTCGACGCCGTCGGCGTCCGCCACGACGACGGCGTCCGCCTCGATCCGCAGGCAGCGCCGACCGAGCCGGAAGCCCAGCGTCGGGGTGCCCTCGATCTTCTGCCGCAGGGCCTCGCGGTACAGGCTGTTCCCCTGCGGCGCGTAGGTCTGCCCGATGTCGACCATCGTCACGTCCTTGCCGCGCAGCCGGGCCAGCTCCAGCCCGATCTCGGTGCCGATGGACCCGGCGCCGACGACGACCACCCGGTCGCCGATCTCGTCCTCGCGCAGGATCGCCTCGTTCCCGGTCATGACGTGCGGCTGGTCCAGGCCGATGATCGGCGGCACCACCTCGGTCGCGCCCACGGCGACGACCAGGGCGTCGGGCCGCAGCCCGCGGACCAGGTCCGGCGTGGCGTCGACCCCGGTGCGGACGTCGACCCCGCTGGTCGCGACCTGCCGCAGCAGGTACTCCAGGTAGGCCTTGATGTCCTGCTTGTAGTGCTCGCGGGCCACGTACCGCAGCTGGCCGCCGAGCACGTCGTCCTTCTCCAGCAGCACCACCTCGTGGCCGCGCTGCGCGGCGGTGAGCGCCGCGGTGATGCCGCCGGGGCCGCCCCCGACCACGACGGTGCGCCGCGGCCGCGGCGTGAGGGTGAGCCGCCGGGGGACGAAGTCCTCGTTCCAGAAGCGCGGGTTCACCGAGCAGCCGACGTTCCGGCGGTTCGTGCTGATGTGGTAGCACTGCAGGCACCGGATGCACGGCACGATCTCGTCCGCGCGCCCCTCCTGCGCCTTGCGCGGCCAGTCCGGGTCCGCGATGAGCGGTCGGCCGAGCGCGACCATGTCGACGACGCCCGACGCGATGAGGTTCTCGGCCTCGTCCGGCGTCATGATCGCGCCGACGACGCTGACCGGGATCTGCACCTCGGACTTCACCCGCGCCGCCCACGGCGCGTTCGGCATGTGCTCCTCGAAGTTCGTGGTCGCCATGTGCACGTTGCCCTCGACCCCGATGTCCACCCCGGCGGAGATCTGCACCGTGTCGATGAACGGCTCGGCGAGCCGGATGAACGCCAGCGTGTCCTCGAACGAGATGGAGCCCTCCACCCACTCCACGGCGCTGATCCGCATGTCCACCGGGAAGTCCGGGCCGACGGCGGCGCGCACCGCCTGCAGGATCGCCAGCGGGAACCGTGCCCGGTTCTCCAGCGACCCGCCGTACCCGTCGGTCCGGGAGTTCGACCGCGGGGACAGGAACTGCGCCGGCAGCCAGCCGTGCCCGAAGTGCAGGAACACCATGTCGAAGCCCAGGTCACGGGCGTTGCGGGCCGCGCGGGCCCACAGCTCGAGCACCTCGGCCATGTCGTCCTCGGTCATGCCGCGGACCTCCACGCCGTCCTCCCGGACGTACGAGACGGGGCCCCGGGCGAAGTCGGCGACCCGGGCGTGCCGGCCGCCGTGGAAGATCTCGATCGACGCCTTCGCGCCGGCCTGGTGCGCCTTGAGCACGCGCCGGCGGGTCTCCTCGACCTCGTACTTCGCGAACGCGTCGGGCTCGTGCGGGCTCGCGTACGAGGACCGACCGGGCTCGACGATCGCGTGCCCGGTGATCACGATGCCCGCGCCGCCGAGCGCCTTGTCCTCGAAGAAGTCCCCCGTGGGGGTCGCCACGATGCGGTTCTTGGTGGTCACCCGGTTGATGCGCAGGGGCGAGAACAGGTGCGGGAAATCCATGGGGGCCTTCCGGGTCGTGCGTGGTGGGCGACGTGCGGGGCACGGCGGTGGGGAGACGGGGTCCCCACCGCCGTGCCTGCTTCAGCGGGCCGCCGCGGGCTCCGCGGCCACGGCGGGGACGGCTCCGTCCGCCGCCGCACCGGCGGACCGGGAACGCCCTCGCCGGTCGAGCAGGAGCGTCACGACGAACGCCACGGCGATCGTGCAGAAGACCGCCAGGAAGTAGGGGACGGCCCGCGGGGACGACAGGAAGGCCGGTGCCCCGAGCACACCCGTGAACGCGAACGCGGTGATGTACACGTCGAACAGCCCGCACACCAGACCGCCGACGAGACCACCGGCGAGCACCCCGACGAAGTACTTCTTGCTCTTGACGAGCACGCCGTAGATGCCGGGCTCGGTGATGCCGGCGATGCCGTTGACGAACGCCGCGGACCCGGCGACGGCCCGGGTCTGCCGGTCCCTCGACAGCACCAGGACGGCCAGCAGCACGCCGAGCACCGCGTAGTTGCCCATGCCGCCCGCCGCGAGCGAGTACTCCCTGCCCTGGTCCGCGAGGATGCCGAGCTGCAGCGGCAGCACCAGCCAGTGCGCACCCAGCATGATGACGAACACGAACAGCGCGCCGAAGATCATGCTCATCACGACCGGGTACTGGACGAGCCAGTCGTAGCCGGTGGCCACGCCGTTCGCGATCGCGAAGCCGATCGGCCCGAAGACCAGCAGCATGAGCGGCACCATGACGACGAGGGAGACCACGGGCACCAGGAGCAGGTGCGTGAGCTGCGGCAGGACCCGCTTCAGCGCGCGCTCCAGGTAGGAGAACGCCCACATCCCGATGATGATCGGGATCACCGTGTTGGCGAACGACTGGCCGACGAACGGGATGCCGAGGAAGTCGAGGCGCTCCCCGGTGACGTTGATCGCGGTCAGGCTGGGCTCCATCAGGGCCGCGCCGATCGTCGCCCCGACGTACGGGTTGGCGCCGAACTGCCGGGCCGCCGTGAACGCCAGGAGGACCGGGAAGAAGTACAGCATCGCGTTGCCGGCGGCGGACAGGATCGCGTAGGTGTTCGAGGTGTCGGCGATCCAGCCGAACTGCAGGCAGAGGGCGAGCAGGCCCTTGATGATGCCGACGGACGCGAGCACCGGGATGTAGGGGGTGAAGATCGCCGAGATGGTCGCGAGGACGCGGTCCAGCCACGAACCCCGCGCGACATCGGGCCCGGGCGCACCCGGTCCCGGCCGGGTGGCGGCCTGCTCCCCGGGCACGCCCGGGACGGCGGCGACGGCCTTGTAGGCGTCGGGGACGCCGGGTCCGACGATCACCTGGAACTGGCCCTGGGACTCCAGGACCCCGACCGCCTCGGGGCGCGCCTCGATGCGGGCCCGGTCGACCTTGGCCGGGTCGACCAGCTGGAACCGCAGGCGGGTCGCGCAGTGCGTGACCTGCCTGATGTTGTCGGGGCCACCCACTGCGTCGACGGTGACGCGAGCGAACTCGGTGTACATGGCGCTTCCTCTCCCGGGCCGCTGCACCGCGGACCGGATACGGCTCGGCAGGGGCCGAGACCTGGACGGGCGACTGCTCCGTCGCAGTCAGACGCCGGCGCGCGGGACGGACGGCGGCCTCGGCGACCGCAGGCGGGGGCTGCCTGCGGCGCGTCGACCGCCCGGGTACGGAGGAACGAGGCGTCGCGCCGTCGGCCACCGCCTGGTGGCTCGGGGCGAGGGGCCACGTCGTCCCCTCCGGGGACCTGGGACCGTCCGTCCGGTCCGGTCGCGGGGAGGCGATGCGGACCCGGACGCACGGACCACCGTGCGCCGGGCCACCGATCTTGCCTCCGCGAGGAGTAACAACCCTGTGGCCGTGGATGAAGCGTGTGCTTCGGGCGGCAGCATGCCCCTGTCGCGGCAGGGAGCGCAAGTAGCGGCTCCGGGCGGCCGCCCGGAGCACAGGGTTTGACGCCACGCACCCCCTCGCCGTAGAACTGGGCGCACCAGGGTTGTTACTGAGCGGTTCAGGCAAGACCTGAGGCACCGGCACCACGTCGGACGCCTCGGGTCTTTTTTGTTGCCCTGGGTCGTCGCCCACCGCCGGGCGTCGGACGAGAAAGGGATCTCCATGCCTCACCGTCGAGCGCGCATCGCGACCGCCACCGGCCTGCACGCCCGCCCCGCGTCCGTCCTCACCCGCGCCGCCGCCGACGGCGGGCACGCGGTCCAGATCGGCCGCGACGGCGAGCCCGCCGTCGACGCCGCGAGCATCCTGTCGGTGATGGGCCTGAAGCTGCAGCACGGCGAGGAGGTCGTGCTGTCCGCGGACTCCGCCGACGCCGAGCCGCTGCTGGACGAGCTGGCCGCGCTGCTGGCGTCCGACCTCGACCTGGTCGGTCAGGCGTGAGCGCCGCCGGCGCCGGGCGCACGACCGACGGCGTGCTGCGCGGCATCGGCGTCGGCCGCGGCTGCGCGGTCGCCCCGGTCGCGCTGGTCGCGCCCGCGCCGCAGGTCCCGGCCGACGAGCCCGCGCCCGCCGACCCGGCCGCCGCCGAGTCCCGGCTGCGCGCCGTGCTCGGGGAGGTCGGCGACGACCTGCGCGCCCGCGCCGCCGCGACCGGCAACGAGGACCTGCGCCACATGCTGGAGGCCGCCGCGACGATGGCCGGCGACCCGGCGCTCGCCGCGGAGGCCGCCCGGCTGGTGCACGCCGGCCACGGCCCCGCCACCGCCGTCGACCAGGCCGTCGAGGGCTTCGCGGCCGCGTTCACCGCCGCGGGCGGGGACCTCGCCGAGCGCGCGACGGACCTGCGCAGCGTCCGGCACCGCGCGGTCGCCCGGCTGCTCGGCGTGCCCGAGCCCGGGCTCGCGCCGCTGGACGGCCCGGCCGTCGTCGTCGCGGAGGACCTCTCCCCCGCCGACACCGCGGCGCTGGACCTGACGAAGGTCGCGGCGATCGTCACGGAGCTCGGCGGCCCGACGTCCCACACCGCGATCGTGGCGGGGCAGCTCGGGCTGCCGTGCGTCGTGCGCGTCACCGGCGCGACCGCCCTGACGTCCGGCACCCCGGTGCTCGTCGACGCCGCCGCCGGCACCGTCGAACCCGACCCGTCGCCGGAGGCGGTCGCCGTCGTGGAGCGCCGGGCTGCCGCGGAGGAGGAGATCCGCGCCGTCGACGGCCCCGGGGCCACCGCCGACGGCCACGCCCTGCCGCTGCTCGCGAACGTCGGCACGCCCGCCGACGCCCGCGACGCCGCGCCCCGCAGCGAGGGCGTCGGCCTGTTCCGCACCGAGGTGCTGTTCCTCGACGCGCGCACCGAGCCGACCGTCGCCGCGCAGCAGTCCGCGTACGCGGAGGTCGTCGAGGCCTACGCCGGCCGCAAGGTCGTCATCCGCACCCTCGACGCGGGCGCCGACAAGCCGCTGGCCTTCGCCACCCAGCCCGACGAGGAGAACCCCGCGCTCGGCGTGCGCGGCTACCGCCTGGTGCGCAGCGTGCCGGGCGTCGTCGAGCGGCAGCTCGAGGCCCTGGGAGCGGTCGTCCGGTCCCTGCCCGCCGAGCGGCGCGCGGACGTCTGGGTGATGGCGCCGATGATCGCCACCCCCGCGGAGGCCCGCGCGTTCGCGACCGCCGCCCGCGCCGCCGGCGTCGAGAAGGTCGGCGTCATGGTCGAGGTCCCGGCCGCCGCCCTGCGCGCCGAGGCGATCCTCGCGGAGGTCGACTTCGTGTCCCTCGGCACCAACGACCTCGCGCAGTACACGATGGCGGCGGACCGGCTGCGCGGCGAGCTCGCCGACCTGCTGGACCCGTGGCAGCCCGCGGTGCTCGACCTCGTGGCGGCGACCGCCCGCGCGGGCTCGGCGCTCGGCAAGCCGGTCGGCGTGTGCGGCGAGTCGGCCTCCGACCCGCTCATGGCCCTCGTGCTCGCGGGGCTCGGCATCACGTCGCTGTCGATGGCCGCCGGCCGGGTGCCCGCCGCGCGGTACGCGCTGCGCGCCCACACCCTCGACCGGTGCCGGGCGATGGCGGACGCCGCGCTGGCCGCCCCGGACGCCGCCGCGGGCCGGGCGGCCGTGCGGGAGCTGCTCGACGCCGACGCGGCGCGGGTGCTGCTCGGGGAGTGACGGACCGCCGGGTCGGGCGCCGACGTGCGCCCGGCCCGGCGTGCCCGGGCCGGGCGTACGCTCGCCCCGGGGTCGCGGCCCGTGCGCGCCCACGAAGGAGCCGCCATGGGACACCCCGTCCCGAAGTGCCCGATCCGGCCGGGTGACGCCTGCACCCTGTGCTTCCCCGGGGCGGACGGCCCGCAGAACTGCGGGCTCGTCTGGCTGGTGATGGACGACGAGGAGCAGCGCGAGGAGCTGCACGAGCGGACCGTCGCCCGGCGCGCCGCGCCGCACTGACCCCGGACGGGCTGGGTTGGTCTGGGCCGGGCTCCGCCCCCAGGATTCGAACCCGGACCGCAAGGCTCCAAAGGCCTGCGTGCTGCCGTTACACCAGGGCGGACCGCGGGCGGCCCGGCGGGCACCCGCGTCGGCCGCCAGTCTGCCAGGCGCCGACGTCGCGCGACGCAGCACCCGCGGGCGGGCGCCGGGCCTGACAGGATGGCCGGATGACCGCCGAGCCACGCCGCAGCCCGAAGGCGACGCGCGCCCGCATGACCGCGACGCAGCGGCGCGAGCAGCTGCTGGCCGTCAGCCGCCGCCTGTTCGCCGAGAAGGGGTTCGAGGGGACCTCGATCGAGGAGATCGCCGCGCGCGCCGAGGTGTCGAAGCCGGTGGTGTACGAGCACTTCGGCGGCAAGGAGGGGATCTACGCGGTCGTCGTCGACCGGGAGATCCAGGCGCTGACCAGCGCGCTGTCCGGGGCGCTGGACGAGGGCGGGCACCCGAAGGTCATGGTCGAGCGCTCGGCGCTGGCGCTGCTGGGCTACATCGAGGACTCCGAGGACGGGTTCCGGATCCTCGTGCGGGACTCGCCGGTCGCGCAGGCCACGGGGACGTTCTCCAGCCTGATCGGGGACGTCGCGACGCAGGTCGAGCACCTGCTGGCGGACCAGTTCCGCAAGCAGCACCTGGACCCGCGCACGGCACCGATCTACGCGCAGATGCTGGTCGGCATGGTCGCGCTGACCGGGCAGCACTGGCTCGACGCGCGCAGCCCCAAGAAGGCGGACGTCGCGGCGGCGCTCGTGAACCTGGCGTGGAACGGCCTGTCCGGCATGGAGCGGCGCCCGACGCTGACGAGCGAGGCGGCGAAGCGCCCCGCGACGAAGCGGACCCGCGCTGCTGAGACGCCCGCGGACTGACCGCTGGGCCCAGCGTGGCGGCGTGCCCTGCGCGGGTCCGTCCGCGCGCAGCGGGTAGCCTCGCCCGCATGTCGGCTGCCGCCCCTCCCTCCCCGCGCGGGGACGACCCGGCGGACGAGGTCGACCGGATCGTCGCGGCGTGGGCGCGCGAGCGGCCGGACCTGGACGTCGCGCCGCTGACGGTGCTGTCCCGGGTGACCCGGCTGTCGCGGCACCTGGACCTGGCGCGGCGGCAGGCGTTCGCCCGGCACGGCCTGGAGCCGTGGGAGTTCGACGTGCTGTCCGCCCTGCGCCGCGCGGGGGCGCCGTACCGGATGTCGCCGGGCGCCCTGCTGACGCAGACGCTGGTGACGAGCGGCACGATGACGAACCGCATCGACCGGCTGGCGTCACGGGCGCTGGTGGAGCGGCTGCCGTCGCCCGACGACCGCCGGGGCGTCCTGGTGAGCCTCACGGCCGAGGGACGCTCCCGGGTGGACGCGGCGATGTCGACGCTGCTGGAGGTCGAGGCGGGGCTGCTCGCCGGCCTGCCGGACGCGGACCGGGAGCGGCTCGCGGACCTGCTGCGCACGCTCGTCGCGCCGTTCGACACACCCTGATCCCGCAGCCCCGGGTCCGGGGACGCAGACGCAGACGCGCGCGGCACCCCCCTCCCGGGTGCCGCGCGCGCCGGTACGGGTCGGTCAGGCCGCCTTGGCGAGCGCCTCCGACAGCTTCACGCGCCGCCCGGTGCGCAGCACGGACCGCTCGTAGATGCGGGCACCGATCGCCGTGACGACGGCCGCGGACACCACGAGCACCGCCAGCGACAGCAGCGGCTCCCACCACGCCGCCTGTCCGAGGAACAGCCGGACGGGCATCCCCACGGCCGCGCTGAAGGGCACGTACGACATGACGGTCAGCACGGTGTCGTTGTCGTTGAAGAAGATGACGCCGAAGTACGGGATCATCACCAGCATGATCACCGGGGTCAGCACGGAGCCGGTGTCCTCGATGCGCGACACGAGCGAGGCCGCGGACGCGAACATCGCCGCGAGCAGCACGAACCCGACGAGGAAGAACAGCACGAACCAGGCGACGGGCGCCCCGACGAGGCTCAGCACGTCGTCCTGACCGGTGACGACCAGGCCGACGACGGCCACGGCGGCGATCGCCGCGATCTGCCCGACGGCCAGCACGGTGTTGCCGAGGATCTTGCCGGCGAGCAGCGCGCGGGGCGGGACCGTCGACAGCAGGATCTCGACGATGCGGGACTGCTTCTCCTGCACGGTGTTCTGCGCGATGGTGCCGCCGAACGACGACGCGGCCATGAGGAACACCAGGCCGAACAGCAGCGACACGAGGTACCGCAGCCCGGCGGGCGTCGCGGAGTCGTCCAGCAGCTCCACGGGCGGGGTCACCGCCAGCGCGCCCACCACGTCGTCCGGGGCGGAGTCCAGGCCGACGACGACGATGCCGAGCGGGTTGCCGGCGTCCTCGTCGGGGAGGATCGCGGCCGAGACCTCCTCGGACTCGACGAGCGCGCGGGCCTCGTCGGCGTCGGCGGCGTCGACCGGTTCCAGCCCGTCCACGTCGGCGATCACCGACGCCGTCGCGGGCACGACCGCGACCTTGGTGTCGCCGCCGCCGAGCTTGTCGCCCAGCAGCGAGGTCAGCACGATGCCGCCGAGCACGAGCAGCAGCAGGATGCCCGTCGAGATGAGGAACGACTTGGTGCGGACCTGCGTGACGATCTCCCGCTCGGCGACCATGAGGGTGCTCTGCACGGCGCTCGGCGTCGCGGGGCGGGGGCGCGGGGTGGTGGGGGAAGTCATCGGACCGTCTCCTTCACCCGCGCACCGGCGGGCTGCTCGTCGTGGCGCTGCTCGTCGGTGACGATGTCGCGGAAGATCTCCGCGAGCCGCGGGCGCACCGGGGCGAACTGGCTGACCGGGGCGGCGTCGAGCGCGGTGCGCAGCACCCGCTGGGCCGTCGCGTCGTCGGCGTCGAACAGCGCGTAGCCGCCGTCGAACTCGACGACGCGCACCCCGGGCTCCGAGCGCAGCCAGCCCATGTCGCCCCCGGAGGTGATCTCGTAGCGCGGCTCGGAGTACCGGGCGCGCAGCGCCTCCTTCTCCCCCGCCGCGCGGATCCTGCCGCCGGCGATGACCACGACGTCGTCGCAGAGCCGCTCGACCACGTCGAGCTGGTGCGAGGAGAACAGCACCGGCACGCCCCGGGCCGCGTGCTCGGACAGCACGCCGAGCACGACGTCGACCGCCATCGGGTCGAGGCCCGAGAACGGCTCGTCGAGGATGAGGACCTCGGGCTCGTGGACCAGCGCGGCGGCGATCTGCGCGCGCTGCTGGTTGCCCAGCGACAGGTCGTCGACCGGGTCGTCCAGCCGCTCGGCCAGGCCGAGCTTCTCGAGCAGCCCGCGCGCCCGCTCGGTGGCGTCCCGGCGGTCGTACCCGTGCAGCCGCGCCAGGTAGGCGATCTGCTCGAGCACCTTCATCTTCGGGTACAGCCCGCGCTCCTCCGGCATGTAGCCGAAGCCGCGGCGCTGGTCGTCCCCGAGGGGCGCGCCGTCGAGCGTCACCGTGCCCGAGTCGGCCGACAGCACGCCGAGCACGATCCGCATGGTCGTGGTCTTGCCCGCGCCGTTGCCGCCGACGAAGCCCGTGAGCTTGCCGCGCTGCACCTCGAAGCCCACGTCGTCCAGCACCAGGCGGTCCCCGAAGGACCGGTGGATGCCGTCGAGTCGCAACATGTCCGTCTCCCGTTCTCCTGCGTCGTCCGGGGTCAACGCTAGGGAGCGGGTGGCCCGGGCGCCTCAGCCCGGCGGCGGAACCTGCGCCCTCCGCCCCGCGGGGGAGAGCGCGGGGCGCGTCAGTCCGTGAACCCGTTCTGGTACGCGAACACGACGGCCTGCACGCGGTCGCGCAGGCCCAGCTTCATCAGCAGGTTCGAGACGTGGGTCTTGACCGTCGCGCGGCCCAGCACGAGCTCCGCGGCGATCTCGTCGTTGCTCATCCCCCGGGCGACGAGCCGCAGCACCTCGGTCTCGCGCTCGGTCAGCCCCGCGGCCGAGGGGCACCCGCCCTCCTGCGCGCCCCCGGGCACGCTCCGTCCCGGGGCGGAGGCGGTGCCCGCCCCGACCGCCCGGGCGATGACCGCCCGCGTGACCTCCGGCGACAGCAGGGCGTCCCCGGCGGCGACGGCACGCACCGCGTCGGCGAGCTGCTCGGGGCGGGAGTTCTTCAGCAGGAACCCCGCGGCGCCGGCCTGGAGCGACTCGAGCAGGTAGTCGTCGCGGTTGAACGTGGTGAGCACGAGCACGGCCGCGGCGACGTCCGGGTCCGCCACGATCCGGCGGGTGGCCTCGAGGCCGTCCATCTCCGGCATCTGCACGTCCATGCAGACCACGTCGGGGCGCAGCGCACGGGCCAGCTCGACGGCCTCCCGGCCGGTGCCCGCCTCGCCGACGACCTCCAGGTCCGGCGCGGCGCCGAGGATCGTCGCGAGGCCGGCGCGCAGCAGGGCCTGGTCGTCGGCGAGCAGCACCCGCACGGGCCCCGCCGGGCCGGGTGTCCCCGCGACCACCTGCTCGGTCATCGTGCTCCTCCCGTCCGCGGCGCGAGCGGCACCCGCGCCCGCACCAGGTACCCGCCGCGGCCCCGCGCGCCGGTCTCCAGCGTGCCGCCGTCCGCGGCGACCCGCTCCCGCATCCCGACCAGCCCGAGCCCGCCGGACGTCCCGCGGCCGACCCGCCGGCCCCCGGTGCCGTCGTCCGCCACCTCGAGCTCCACGGCGGCGCCGTCGTAGCGCAGCCGGACGTCCACGCGCGCACCGGACCCGGCGTGCTTGCGGACGTTCGTGAGCGCCTCCTGGCAGATCCGGTACAGGTTGAGCGACGTCAGCGGCGGTACGCGCACCGGCTCGCCGACCACCTGGTACTGCGCCTCGAGGCCGTTGTCGGTGGCCTGGCGGACCAGCTCGGGCAGCCGGTCGACGCCGAGGGAGCCCACCGCCGTCTCGCCGGTGTCCGGGGTGTCGCGCAGGGTCGTCAGCAGCCCGTGCAGCTCGTCCACCGCCTCCCGGGCGGAGTCCTCGACCTGCTCGAGGGCCTCCGCGGCGCGCCCCGGGTCCACGCCGAGCAGGGTGCGGGCGGCGGCCGCCTGCACGCCCATCATCGACACGTGGTGCGCGACGGCGTCGTGCAGCTCGCGGGCCAGCCGCAGCCGCTCGATCGCGACCGCCTGCTCCTCGACGCGGCGCTGCTCGCCCACCAGCAGGCGCCCCCGCCAGTCCGTGCGGGCGCGTTCGCGCGCGGCGTTCCACGCGTGGTCGCCGAACCACCACGCGCCGGCGAAGTACAGCACGTTGGTGAGCAGCTGGATCAGCAGGAACGCGACGAGCGGCGAGAACGCGCCGGCGTTGGAGAAGCCCTCGATGCCCTCGGGGTCGGTGACCGCCTGGAACATCGCGATGAGCAGCCAGACGAACATCGCGACGACCACGACGCCGCGCACGACGACGGCCCGGGTCCGCCGCGGGTCCCACGCGCCGACCGTGTACAGGGCCATGAACAGCGCGATGTTCGCGAACAGGGTCTCGGGGACGCGCAGCTCGCCGACCACCACGAACGCCGCGGCGACCACCCCGGCGACGGCGGCGGGCCACCGGCGGCGCACCGCGAGCGGGGCCGTCACCGCGAGCACGCACAGCACCGCGACCCAGCCCTCCGCCGGGTCGTCGTACATCCCGGCGGTGCCGCCGAGCGCGAGGCTCAGCACCCCGCCCACCAGCAGCCCGACGGCGAGCAGCGCGTCGTAGCGGCGCTGGTCGGCGGTCAGCGGCGGCCGGCGCCAGCCGGGGGCGTCGGGGTCGGCGTCGAGGTCGGCGTCGAGGTCGGGGCGCGGCACGCACCCACGGTAGCCGCAGCCCGCGGCGGGCCGCGGTCGCGCGGCCCTACGCTTGGCGGAATGGCCCACCTGCTCGGCGGCGAAGCGCTGCACCTGTCCTTCCCGACCAAGCGCGTCTTCGACGGCGTCACGGTCGGGCTGAACGAGGGCGACCGCGTCGGGGTCGTCGGGCGCAACGGGGACGGCAAGTCCTCGCTGCTGGCGCTCCTGGCGGGCCGCCTGTCCCCGGACGGCGGCCGCGTCACCGTGCGCGGCGGGGTGCGCGTGGGGGTGCTCGACCAGACCGACACGCTCGACCCGGAGCTGACCGTCGGGACGGCCGTCGTCGGGGACCGCGTCGAGCACGAGTGGGCCGGCGACGCGCGCGTCCGCGACGTCGTGCAGGGGCTCGTCGGCGACCTGCCCTGGGACAAGCGCGTCGGCGACCTGTCCGGCGGCCAGCGGCGGCGCGTCGCCCTCGCGGCGCTGCTCGCCGGCGACGACGACGTCCTCATGCTGGACGAGCCGACGAACCACCTGGACGTCGAGGCCGTCACGTGGCTCGCCCGGCACCTGAACCGCCGCTGGTCCGCGAACGCCGGCGGCCTGCTGGTCGTCACCCACGACCGCTGGTTCCTCGACGAGGTGTGCACCGCGACGTGGGAGGTGCACGACGGCGTCGTCGAGCCGTTCGAGGGCGGCTACGCGGCCTACGTGCTGCAGCGCGTCGAGCGCGACCGCATGGCGGCGGCCACCGAGGCCAAGCGGCAGAACCTCATGCGCAAGGAGCTCGCGTGGCTGCGCCGCGGCGCGCCCGCCCGCACGTCCAAGCCGCGCTTCCGGATCGAGGCCGCGAACGCGCTCATCGCCGACGTGCCGCCGCCCCGCGACACCGTCGCGCTGTCCCGCATGGCCACCGCACGGCTCGGCAAGGACGTCGTCGACATCGAGGACGTGTCGGTCTCCTACGGCGACCACGAGGTGCTGCGGCACGTGACCTGGCGGATCGCGCCCGGTGAGCGCACCGGCGTGCTCGGGGTCAACGGTGCCGGCAAGTCGACGCTGCTCGGGCTCGTCACCGGCGCCGTCGCGCCGAGCGCCGGCCGGGTCAAGCGCGGCAAGACGGTGCAGGTCGCGACGCTCACGCAGGAGCTCGCGGAGCTCGCCGACGTGGCCGACGACCGGGTCAGCGACGTCATCGGCCGGTACCGCACCACCTACGTCGCCGGCGGCAAGGAGATGACCCCGGGGCAGCTCCTGGAGCGGCTCGGGTTCACCAGCGCCCAGCTGTCGACCCCGGTCAGGGACCTGTCCGGCGGCCAGCGGCGGCGGCTCCAGCTGCTGCTGATCCTGCTGGACGAGCCGAACGTGCTGGTGCTGGACGAGCCGTCGAACGACCTCGACACCGACATGCTCGCCGCGATGGAGGACCTGCTGGACACCTGGCCCGGCACGCTGCTGGTCGTCTCCCACGACCGGTACCTGCTGGAGCGCGTCACCGACCAGCAGTACGCGGTGCTCGACGGGCGGTTCCGGCACGTGCCCGGCGGCGTGGACGAGTACCTGCGGCTGCTCGAGCACCACCGCGGCGGGAACCCGGTGCAGACGGGCGCCCCGACCGAGGCGACCGGGGGCGCCCCGGCGGCGGGCGGCACCGGACTGGACGGGGCGGAGCTGCGCGCCGCGAAGAAGGAGCTCGGGGCGCTGGAGCGGCGGATCTCGAAGCTGACCGGCCAGATCGAGGCGCTCGACCGGACGATGGCGGAGCACGACCCCGCGGACTACGTCGGCCTCACCGCGCTCGGGACGGACAAGGCGGCGCTCGAGGCCGAGGTGGCCGACGTCGAGGAGCGGTGGATGGCGCTCGCGGAGGCCGTCGAGGGCTGAGCCCGCGCCGGGCGCCGGGAGGGCCACGCGGCTCACTAGGATCGACGGCATGTCCCGCATCCTCAGCGCTGTCGCCTGGCCCTACGCCAACGGCCCGCGCCACATCGGCCACGTCGCCGGCTTCGGCGTCCCCTCCGACGTGTTCAGCCGCTACATGCGCATGGCGGGCCACGACGTCCTCATGGTCTCCGGCACCGACGAGCACGGCACCCCGATCCTCGTGCAGGCCGAGCAGGAGGGCGTCACACCCCAGGAGCTCGCCGACCGGTACAACCGCGTCATCGTCGAGGACCTCACCCAGCTCGGCCTGTCGTACGACCTGTTCACCCGGACCACCACGCGCAACCACTACGCCGTCGTGCAGGAGATGTTCCGCACGGTCCACAAGAACGGGTACATGGTCGAGCAGACCACCATGGGCGCCATCAGCCCGTCGACGGGCCGCACCCTGCCCGACCGCTACATCGAGGGCACCTGCCCGATCTGCGGCTACGACGGCGCGCGCGGCGACCAGTGCGACAACTGCGGCAACCAGCTCGACGCGATCGACCTCAAGAACCCGCGCTCGCGCATCAACGGCGAGACGCCGAAGTTCGTCGAGTCGAACCACTTCTTCCTCGACCTGCCGGCGTTCGTCGACGCGCTCGGGGACTGGCTGCGCACCCGCACCGAGTGGCGGCCGAACGTCCTGAAGTTCTCGCTCAACCTGCTCGACGACGTCCGGCCCCGCGCCATGACGCGCGACATCGACTGGGGCATCCCCATCCCGCTCGAGGGATGGGAGGACAACCCGTCCAAGCGGCTGTACGTGTGGTTCGACGCCGTCATCGGCTACCTGTCCGCGTCGATCGAGTGGGCGCGCCGGTCCGGCGACCCGGAGGCGTGGCGGCAGTTCTGGAGCGATCCCGAGTCCCTGTCGTACTACTTCATGGGCAAGGACAACATCACCTTCCACTCGCAGATCTGGCCGGCCGAGCTGCTCGGCTACGCCGGCGGCGGGTCCAAGGGCGGCGAGCCGGGCGCGTACGGCCGGCTGAACCTGCCGACCGAGGTCGTGTCGAGCGAGTTCCTCACCATGGAGGGCAAGCAGTTCTCGTCCTCGCGCGGCGTCGTCATCTACGTCCGTGACATGCTGAGCCGGTACCAGCCGGACGCGCTGCGGTACTACATCTCGACCGCCGGCCCGGAGAGCCAGGACGCCGACTTCACGTGGGCGGACTTCAAGCGCCGCACCAACGACGAGCTCGTCGCCGGCTGGGGCAACCTGGTCAACCGCACCGCCAGCATGATCCACAAGAACGTCGGAGCCATCCCGCAGCCCGGGCCGCGCACGACGGTCGACGAGGACCTGCTCGCGACGACGACCACCGCGTTCGGCCGCGTCGGCGAGCTCATCGGCACGCACCGCCACCGCGCCGCCATCGGCGAGGCCATGCGGGTGGTCCAGGAGGCCAACCGGTACATCTCCGAGACCGAGCCGTGGAAGCTGAAGAACGACCCGGAGCGCCTCGGCACCGTGCTGCACACCGCCGCGCAGGCCGTGAGCGACTGCAACACCCTGCTGTCGCCGTTCCTGCCGCACTCGGCCCAGAAGGTGCACGAGGCCCTCGGCGGCACCGGGGCGTTCTCGCCGCTGCCCCGCATCGACGAGGTGACCGACCTCGACGACCCGTCCCGGCAGTACCCGGTCATCACCGGCGACTACCGCCGCGGCGTCACGCTGCCCGCGTGGCAGCCGGCCGCGGTCGTGCCGGGGACGCCCGTCGGCAAGCCGGAGCCGGTGTTCACCAAGCTCGACGACGCGATCGTCGAGGAGGAGCTCGACCGGCTGCGGCAGGGCTGAGTGGGCCGCTCGCGCGCCGGGCGGGACCGCGGCTGGCCGGCGCTGCCGGACGCGCTCCCGGCCCCGGTCGTCGACGACCACACCCACCTGGAGTCGGTGCACGGCTTCGAGGCGCCCCCGGGGGCCGAGCCGGCACCCGCCGGGCTCGACGACCACCTCGACCGGGCCGCCGCCGTCGGGGTCACCCGCATGGTGCAGGTGGGCTGCGACCTGGACGCCGTCGCGTGGACCGACGCGGTGCTGGCCGTGGACGCCGGGGCGGCGGCCTCCGGGCCCGTGCCGCAGCGGGCCGGCCGGCGGGCGCTGCTCGGTGCGGTCGCGATCCACCCCAACGAGGCGGTGCTGCACGCCGGCGTCCACGAGGTCGCACCCGACGGCCTCGAGCCCGACCCGCAGCCCCGCCACGACGTCGGCCTCGACGACGCCCTCGCCCGCGTGGCGGACGTCGCGCGCGGCAACGACCGGGTGCGCGCCGTCGGCGAGACCGGCCTCGACTACTTCCGCGCCGGATCGCGGGGGCGGGAGGTGCAGCGCGAGGCGTTCCGCGCGCACGTCGCGCTGGCCAAGGAGCTCGACCTCGCCCTGCAGATCCACGACCGCGACGCGCACGACGACGTCGTCGACGTCCTGCTGCGCGACGGGGCCCCCGAGCGCACCGTCTTCCACTGCTTCTCCGGGGGGCCGGCGCTCGCCGAGGTCTGCGCGCGCGAAGGCTGGTACTGCTCGTTCGCCGGCCCGCTGACCTACCCCGCGAACGAGGACCTGCGCGCCGCCCTGCGCCTGCTGCCGCTGGACCTGGTGCTCGTCGAGACCGACGCGCCCTACCTCACGCCGCACCCCCTGCGCGGCCGCCCCAACGCGCCGTACGTGATCCCGCACACCGTCCGCCGCCTCGCCGAGGAGCGCGACCTCGACCTGGCGACCACCTGCGCCACCCTCGCCACCACGGCCACCCGCGTCTACGGCACCTGGTGAGCTGACCGCCCCCTCTCTCGCCCTCCCCTCGGAGGCTCCGAACGGCATCGGAGGGGTCCGCGCACCATCGGAGGGCTCCGCGGACACCTCCAACCCCGCGCCCGACCCTCCGAGCCCGCGCCCACACCATCCGGCACCCTCGGAGGCTCCCAACGGCATCGGAGGCAGGCGCGCGGCATCGGAGGGCTCCGCGGGCACCTCCGAGCCCGCGCCCACACCACCCGGCACCCTCGGAGGCTCCCAACGGCATCGGAGAGACGCACGCGCCATCGGAGGGCTCCGCGGGCACCTCCGAGCCCGCGCGGACGCCTCCGAGCACTGTGGGAGCCTCCGAACGCGCGGGAGGCGGTGCGGGTGCCGGGGCGGCCGTGACGGGGCCGTCGACGCAGGCGGGGCCGCCGAGCGGGCGGGGCGGCCGGGTGGGTGGTGGCGGGGCGGCCGGGTGGGTGGTGGCGCGGCGGGTGGCTTCCGCTGCGGGTCACGAATCGGTTACGGTCGGGGTTGCTGTACCCGGCGTGAGTCCCTCCCTCCCGCCGTCCCGACCTGCTGGAGCCGTCCGCGTGCTTGCGCCCGACCCGTCCGTGCCCTCCCGGCCGCTGCCGGCGGGGCGCACCGAGCCCTCCGCCGACGCCGTCGCGACCGGGTCCGCCGCGACGGGACCGACCCCGCACCCCGCACCGCGCGACGCGCACCCGCACCGCGCACACGCCCACCGCGCGCACCGCTCCCGGAGGGGCCGGCTGCTGCGGATCGGGGCGCAGGGAGCCGCCCTGCTGCTGGTCGCGGGCGCGACGACGGCGTTCGCCGGGCTGCACAAGACGATCACGGTCGAGGTCGACGGCACGCCGGTCGAGGTGAGCGCGTTCGGCCGGACCGTCGCGCAGGTGCTCGCGGCGGGCGACATCGAGGTCGGCGAGCGCGACATGGTCGCCCCGGCGCTCGGCGAGCCCGTGCGCGACGGGTCCCAGGTGGTCGTCCGCCACGGCCGGCAGCTCGACGTCGAGGTGGACGGCGAGCAGCGCACCGTGTGGACCACCGCGCTGACGGTCGGCGAGGCCGTCGAGGGACTGGGCCTGCGGGAGAACGAGACCCTGCTGTCCGCGTCGCGGTCGTCGTCGCTGAGCCGCGGCGACGTGCTGCGGGTCTCGACGCAGAAGACGATCCACCTCGCGGTGGACGGCCAGGTGATCGACGGGGTGACCAGCGCCGGGACGGTGCGCGACGCCCTGCGGGAGATCGGCCTGGTGCTGAACGAGGGCGACCGCGTGTCGGTGCCGCTGGACGCCACCGCGACCGACGGCCTGGTGGTGCTGGTGACCCGCGCGGCGACCGGCGGCGAGCGCGTCGAGGAGGCCGTCCCGTTCGAGGAGCAGGAGGTCGAGGACCCGACGCTCGTGAAGGGCACCCGGGTCGTCGAGACCAAGGGCCGCGCGGGCGTGCGGACCACCACGTACTCGACGTCCACGGTCGGCGGCGCGGTCGTGGACCGGCAGGTCGTGGCGTCGGCGGTGACCGTCGAGCCCGTGACCCAGGTCGTCAAGGTCGGCACGATGGAGCTCGCGTCCGGGGTGGACATCACCGTCACGCCGGGCAGCGCGCAGGAGGTCGGCAAGCAGCTGGCCGCGGAGCGCGGGTGGGGCGACGACCAGTTCGCCTGCCTGCTGGAGCTGTGGAACAAGGAGAGCGGCTGGCGGGTCGACGCCGAGAACCGCTCGTCGGGCGCGTACGGGATCCCGCAGGCGCTGCCCGGCTCGAAGATGGCCAGCATCGCCGCCGACTGGCGCACCAACCCGTCCACGCAGATCACGTGGGGTCTGAACTACATCGCCGGCCGGTACTCGACGCCGTGCGGCGCCTGGTCGTCGTTCCAGGCCAAGGGCTGGTACTGACCCCCGCGCCCTGTCCCCCACTTGGCAGCAGATCACGAATGGGTTACGGTCGCGTGTCGCCCGTGACAGCCCGCAACCCTGGGCTCCCGGGCAGCACCGCCCCTCCGGGTCTCGGAGGGCCGACCGCCGGATCGAGGATCCGGGACCGTCGGGTGCGGCTCCTCCCTCCAGGTGCCGCCGTCGCCGCGGGCTCCTGAGCCCGGGGCACCGCCGGGCGTCGCGGACCGCGACGCACCCCGCCCCTCGTGCCCGGGACCGCCGTCGTCTGGACACACGTGACCTCCCTCCTCCGTCGCGCCCGCACGCGCCTCGCAGCCACGCCCGCCACCCTCCGCACCCGCGTCGTGTCCAACACGACGGACCCCGGGACCACGGACCAGGAGCCGACCGCCGAGCGCCGGACGCGCCGGGGTCGTGTGCGCCTCATCGGTGCCGCGACCGCCGTGGTCGTGCTGGCCACCGGCGGCATCGCCGTCGCCGACGCCCACAAGACCGTCACCCTCGACGTGGACGGCGTGAGCACCACCGTCTCCACGTTCGCGGGCAGCGTCGACGGCCTCCTCGCCGAGCAGGACCTCGAGCTCGGCGCCCGTGACACCGTCAGCCCTGCCGGGGCCCTGAGCGACGGCGTCGACGTCGTCGTCCGGCACGCCCGCCAGGTGACCGTGCAGGCGGACGGCGAGCAGGCGACGGTCTGGACGACCGCGCTGACCGCCGACGAGGCGCTCGAGATGCTCGCCACCCGCGGCGACGACGTGCGCCTCGTGGCGTCGCGCTCCACCGCGGGCGGCCGCCCCGACCTGTCGCTGGACCTCACGCTGGACGGCCCGGCCGACGTGGTCGTGGACGGCACGACCCTCACGGTCCCCGACGGCAGCACCACGGTCGCCGACGCGCTCGACCGCCTGGACGTCGAGCTCCAGCCGCTCGACCGCGTGAGCGTGCGCCACCGGGACGACCGCGTGACGGTCGTCGTGAACCGCGTGGTCGTCGAGGACGTCACCACCACGAGCGAGGTGCCGTTCGACGCCGTCGAGCAGGACGACCCGGCGCTGTACGTCGGCCAGTCGAAGGTCACCACCGCGGGCGTGCCCGGCGTGCGGACCGTCATCGAGCGGGTCACGACCGTGGACGGCAAGGAGACGGGGCGCGACCTGCTCTCCGACGAGGTCACGCAGGCGCCCGTCGCGCAGGTGACGAACGTCGGGACCACGAAGCGCCCGGTCGTCGCGGCGCCGAGCACCCCGAGCACCCCCGCTGTCGGCGGCGGCGACGCGGCCGGCCTGAACTGGGGCGCCCTCGCGGCGTGCGAGTCGGGCGGCAACCCCACCGCGGTCTCCGCGAGCGGGACGTACCACGGCCTGTACCAGTTCTCGGTCGCCACCTGGCAGGCCGTCGGTGGCGCGGGCCTGCCCTCGGAGGCCTCGGCCGACGAGCAGACCGCGCGGGCGCAGATGCTGTACAACCGCTCCGGCGCCGGCCAGTGGCCGCACTGCGGGCCGCGGCTGTTCTCCTGACGCCGCGGCGGACGGCCGCACGCCGGCCGCACGCGCGCGGCCGGTAGGCTCGCTCGCATGTCCTCCAGCAACGGCCCCGTCGCTCCTGCGGCGGGGCCGTTGCTCGGTCCCGCGGAGATCCGCGCCCTCGCCGAGCGGGCGGGGATCCGGCCGACGAAGACGCTCGGGCAGAACTTCGTGCTCGACGGCGGCACGGTGCGCAAGATCGTGCGGCAGGCCGACGTGGTCGCGGGCGAGCGGGTCGTCGAGGTCGGCCCGGGGCTCGGCTCGCTGACGCTGGGCCTGCTGGAGGCCGGCGCGGACGTCGTCGCCGTGGAGATCGACCCGGTGCTCGCGGGCCTGCTGCCGGAGACGGTCCGGCGGCACGTCCCCGGCGCGGACGTGGACGTCGTGGACCTCTCGGACATCGGCCCGGACGTCACCCCGGACGCCGGCGCGGACGTCCGCCCCGACGAGCACCCGGCGCCCCCCGCCGGTCCCGCCCCCGCCCCCGCCCCCTCGCTGACGGTCGTCCGCGGTGACGCCCTCGACGTCCGGGCGCTGCCGGGCCGCCCGCCCACCGCGCTGGTCGCCAACCTGCCGTACAACGTGTCCGTGCCGGTGCTGCTGACGTTCCTCGAGCGGTTCCCGACCCTGGAGCGCGTCCTGGTGATGGTGCAGGCCGAGGTCGCGGACCGGCTCGCCGCCCCGCCGGGCAGCCGCACCTACGGGGTGCCGTCGGCCAAGGCCGCCTGGTACGCCTCCGCGCGCCGCACCGCGACCGTGGGGCGCACGGTGTTCTGGCCGGTGCCCAACGTCGACTCCGCGCTGGTGCGCCTGGACCGGCGCGAGCCCCCGCCGACGTCCGCCACCCGCGAGCAGGTCTTCGCCGTCGTGGACGCGGCGTTCGCGCAGCGGCGCAAGATGCTGCGTTCCGCGCTCGCACCGCTCGCCGGGGGGTCGGGGCCCGCGGTCGCGGCCCTCGCGGCGGCGGGGGTCGACCCGCAGGCGCGCGGCGAGGCCCTGGACGTGGCCGCCCTCGCGCGCGTCGCCGAGCACCTGCCCGGCGTCTGAGCGCGACGGAGGGCGCCCGGCCCGGGTCCGACGACCCCGCGCCACCAGCGCCCGGACCTGGCACAGTGGTCCCGTGACCGACCTGCGCCTCGCCCCCCGCACCGGCCGTGAGGTCCGCGTGCGGGCGCCGGGCAAGGTCAACCTCTCGCTCCGAGTCGGCCCGCGCCGGCCTGACGGGTACCACCCGCTGTCGACCGTGTTCCAGGCCGTCTCGGTCTACGAGGACGTGGTCGCGAGCGCCGCCGACGAGCTGCGCGTCACGGTCTCCGGGCCGCAGTCGGAGCTGGTGCCCACGGACGGCAGCAACCTGGCGCTGCGGGCCGCGCGTGCCCTGGCCGACCGCACCGGCGTCTCCGACGGGGTGCACCTGCACCTGCACAAGGGCGTCCCGGTCGCCGGCGGCATGGCCGGGGGTTCCGCCGACGCGGCTGCCGCGCTGCTGGCGTGCGACGCGTTCTGGGGCACGGGCCTCGGACGGGAGGAGCTGCACGAGATCGCCGCCGACCTCGGCTCCGACGTGCCGTTCCTGCTCATGGGCCAGACCGCCGTCGGGGCGGGCCGGGGCGACCTGCTGACCGCCGCCCTCAGCCGCGGGGAGTACCACTGGGCGTTCGGCGTCCGGGACGAGGGGCTCGCGACGCCGCGCGTGTTCGAGGAGTTCGACGCGCTCGGCGGCGGCCACCCGGGGCCGGAGCCCGACGCCGACGTCGCGCTGCTGCAGGCGCTGCGGGCGGGGGACGCGCCGGCGGTCGGCGCCCTGCTGCACAACGACCTGCAGGACGCGGCCGTGGAGCTCGCGCCCGGCCTCGTGGAGACGCTCGCCGTCGCCGAGGACGCCGGGGCGCTCGGCGTGGTCGTCTCCGGGTCCGGCCCGACGGTCGCGGCGCTGGCCCGCAGCCGGCAGCACGCGCTCGTGATCGCCGCGGCGATGACCGCCGCAGGGGTCGCCGACTCGGTGCTCACCGCCTCCGGCCCCGTGCCCGGGGCGCGGGTGGTCGCCGGGTCCGACGTGCTCTGACCGGCCGTCAGCCGCGCTCGACCGAGCCGGACCCCGAGACGTCCTGCTCGACCCGCGGGTCGCCGGTGTAGCTCACGGTCCCGGAGCCGCTGATCGACACGGCGAGCCGGTCCCGCACGCTGACCTCGACGTCGCCGGAGCCCTCGACCGACACGTTCGCCTCCTCCAGCCGGAGGTCCTCCAGGTCCAGGTCGCCGGAGCCCTCGATGCTCAGGTTGGCCGCACCCGCCCGGCCGGACAGCTCGACACCGCCGGAGCCCTCGATCGTCACGTCCACCCGGTCGGCGTCCACGCCGGACGCGGACACGCTGCCCGAGCCCTCGACCAGCACCCGGAGCCGCTCACCCGTGACGTCGACCAGCTCGACGTCGCCCGAGCCGGACACCGCCACCTCGTCGACCCGGGGCAGGACGAGCTCGTACTCGACGTCCCCGAGGCCGCCGAACGGCCGGCTGTCCGCCTCCAGGAGCAGCACGCCGTCGCGCTCGCGGACGACCAGCCGGTCCTGCGTGCGCGCGCCGGCCGTGATGGTGAGGCCGGCCCGGTCGCCGCGCCGCACGGTCAGCTCGCCGCCCGTGCCGAGGTCCACGGCGTGGACGTCCCCGACCTCGACCTCCCGGGTCTCGCTCGGTCCGGCGGACGCCACGCACCCGCCGAGCGCGACCGCGGCGACCGCCCCGAGCGCCACCGCGCCGGCCGTCCGGCGCCGCACCGCGGTGCGCCCTGCCGCCGTACGCCCTGCCGCCGTGCGCCCTGCTGCGCTGCGCCGTGCCGTCGTGCGCGGTGCCATCGTGCGTCTCCTCGTCCCGGGCGCGGGCCGTCCCCGCGTCGTGCTCCCGAGCCTCCCAGCCGGCCGGCCCGCCCCGCATCGGGGACCACCCGGAGCGCACCCTGAGCCGACCCCGGACGGTGAGCGCCCGCGGGTCCGGGCGGCCGTGCGTCAGAGCCGGGTGAGCCCCCGGCGCAGCCCGCGCACCGCCTGGGCGATCCGCTGCTCGTTCTCGATGAGCGCGAACCGCACGTGCCCGTCGCCGCCCGGGCCGAACCCGACGCCCGGCGAGACGGCGACGTCGCACTCGCGCACGAGCAGCTCGGCGAACTCGATCGACCCGAGGTCCCGGTACGGCTCGGGGATCCGCGCCCAGGCGAACATGGTCCCGCGCGGCCGCAGGATGTCCCACCCGATCCGCGACAGGCCGTCGACGAGGGCGTTGCGGCGGCTCTCGTAGACGGCGGACAGCTCCGCCGGGTACTCCGTCGCCTCGTTGAGCGTGACGGTCGCGGCGATCTGGATGGGCTGGAACGTGCCGTAGTCCAGGTACGACTTGAGCTTCGCGAGCGCGCCCACCACGTCGCGCCGCCCGACGAGGAACGCCACCCGCCACCCGGCCATGGAGTAGGACTTGGTCATCGAGTACAGCTCGACCGCGACCTCCGTGGCGCCGACGCACTGCATGATCGACGGCGGCGTCCAGCCGTCGAAGCTCATGTCGGCGTACGCGAGGTCGTGCACGAGGACGACGTCCCGCTCCCGCGCCCAGTCGACGAGCCGCTGCAGGTCGTGCAGCTCGACGGTGGTGGTGGTCGGGTTGTGCGGGAAGGACAGCACGACGACGCGCGGCTTCGGCCAGCCGAGGTCCCACGCCTCCATCACGCGGTCCACGTAGCCGGCGCCGTCCGTGCCGTCACCGATCGGCACCTGGCGGGCGTCGGCGCCGGCGAAGTACGGGCCCCAGATGTGGATGGGGTACGACGGGGTCGGCACCAGCGCCGCGTCGCCGGGCTGCAGCAGCACCCACATGAGGTGGCTGAACCCCTCCTTGGCCCCGATGGTCGAGATCACCTCGGTCTCCGGGTCGAGGGTCACGCCGAACCGGCGCAGGTAGTGGTCGGCGACCGCCTGGCGGAGCTTGGGGATGCCGCGGGACGCGGAGTACCGGTGGTTGCGGGTGTTCTGCGCCGCCTCGGCGAGCTTGTCGACCGCGAGCTGCGGGCTCGGCAGGTCGGGGTTGCCGAAGCCCAGGTCCACCACGTCCCGGTCGGCGCGCCGCGCCTCGACCTTGAGCGTGTCGATGATCGTGAACACGTACGGCGGCAGGCCCGGGATGCGTCGGAACTCCATGGCCCGACGCTAGCCCCCGACCGCCGCGGCGCTAGTGACGCTCGCCGGAGTGCGGGCCGTGCTTGGCGTGCCCGGCGTGCTCGGCGCGCTCCCGGGCGGCGACGCGCAGCCGGCGCTCGATCTCCTTGGCGACCTCGGCGGCCGTCATGCCGTCGGTGAGCGTGCGGAGGGTCGAGACGGACTCGTAGACCTCCCGGCGCTCGCGCATGATGTCGATCCACCGCTGCCGGGGGTTGCCCATCAGCAGCGGCCGGGAGTCGTCGAGCCCGACGCGGGGCGCCGCGTACTCGATGCTGACGTCGAGGAACACCACGATGCCGCCGCCCGCGACGTACGCGGCTAGCTCCTCCTGGGTGTCCTGGCGCAGCGGTGCGCCGCCGCCGAGGGCGAGGACGCCCCGGTGCTCGGCGAGGGCGGCCTCGACGGCCTCGTGCTCGCGCTGGCGGAACGCGTCCTCGCCCTCGGCGAGGAAGATGTCGGCGATGGTGACGCCGGCCCGCTGCTCGACGTCGTCGTCGGTGTCGCGCAGCTCGACCGACCAGCGCCGGGCGAGCGCCTGCCCGACGGAGGTCTTGCCGGACCCCATCGGGCCGCAGAGCACCAGGAGCGGGCCGTGCTCGGGCAGCGGGGGCTGTGCGGCGGCGTGCGGGGCGGGGCGGGGCTGCATGACGCGGTCCTCCAGGGGTACGGCGACGCGGCGGTCGGTGCCGCGGTGCGTCGCGGATCGTACCAAGTGGTTCATACTGCACCTCGCGGCTCTCCGACCTGCGGACGGCCGCGCGTGCTCGCAGGGGGCACGCGGGACGACGACCGGAGATCCGCCATGCCCGAGACGACCGCGACCACCGCGCCCACCGACGGCCCCGACGGCCACGGCGGCGCCCGCCGCGGCACGGCGCGCACCGCCGTGGCACGCCGCGACCCCGAGGGCACCCGTCGCGAGATCCTCGAGGCGGCCATCGAGGAGTTCTCGACGCACGGCCTGATGGGCGGGCGGGTGGACGCCATCGCGGAGCGCACCCGCTCCACGAAGCGGATGATCTACTACTACTTCCGCAGCAAGGAGCAGCTCTACGCCGAGGCGCTCCTCGAGTCCTACCGGCGCATCCGGGCCACGGAGGTCGGGCTGCACCTCGACGAGCGGGACCCGGCCGAGGCGCTGCGGCTGCTGGTCCGGTCGAACGTGCAGCACCACGAGCAGAACCCGGCGTTCGTGCGGCTGGTGGTGTTCGAGAACCTGCTCGAGGCCGGGGCGATCCACCTGATGTCCGACGAGGTGCGTGCCGCGAACCGCTCGGCGGTGACGATCATCGAGGACATCCTGCGGCGCGGGCGCGAGCAGGGCGTGTTCCGGGCGGGACCGGACGCCCCGACGGCGCTCGACGTGCAGGAGGTCATCTCGGGCCTGGCGTTCCAGCGCGTGTCGAACCGCTCGACGTTCCGGGAGCTGTTCGGCCGGGACATGCTGGGCGAGCAGGAGTCGGCGCACGTCCGGGCGATGATCGAGGACGTGGTGCTGCGCTTCGTGCTGGCGGACCCGGCGGACGCCGCCTGACCCGGGGACGGCCCGGGCCCGGTCCGCGACGACCGGGCCCGGACCGCGCTCAGGCCGCGGCCGGCTGCCGGACCGCGAACGCCGCGACCGCGGCGGAGACGAGCGACCCGACGAGCAGGTAGGTCGCCACCGGCCACCACCGCCCGTGCGCCGCCTCGAGCATGGCCGTGGCCAGGAACGGCGTGAAGCCGCCGGCGATGGCCGAGGCCACCTGGTACCCGACCCCGGCCCCGGTGTTCTGGTGCGCGGCGCCGAACATCTGGGTGATGAGCGGCTGCTGCACCGAGACCGCCATGTCGTGGGCGACGTTGATGAGCAGGATCGCCACGATCGCGATCGCGACGATCGACCGGGACTCCAGGGCGAAGAAGAACGGGAACGCGCACACCGCGGCGACCAGCGAGCCGACCACGTAGTTGCGCCGCCAGCCGCCCCGGTCGGACAGGTACGCGAACGCCGGGATCGACACGATGCCGAGCGCGCCCACCAGCGCCGCGACGTTGACGAGCTGCTCGCGCGGCATCCCCAGGTGCGTGTCGGCGTACGCCACCGCGAACGTCGTGACGATGTACATCGTGAGCAGCTCGACGAGCCGCAGGCCGATGATCTCGAGGAACGCCCGGGGGTTCTGCCGGATCGCCGCCCGCACGCCGCCCGCCGCCGCGGAGCTCGCAGCCTGCGGCTCCTTGGGGCGCTCGACGACGCCCGACCGGATCCACAGCCCGACCGCGATCAGCACGATCGAGGACCAGAACGGCACCCGCCAGCCCCACACCTCGAACTGGTCGCCGGTGAGGTAGCTCATCCCGGAGACGGCGGTCGAGGCCGTCACCAGGCCGACGGCGTAGCCGATCTGCACGCCCGAGGAGTAGAACGCCCGCCGGCCCGCGGGGGCGTGCCGGACGGCGAGCAGGGCGGCCCCGCCCCACTCGCCGCCGACCGCGAACCCCTGCACGGACCGCAGCAGGGTGAGCAGCACCGGCGACCACCAGCCGATCTGGTCGAACGTCGGCAGGAACCCGACGAGCCCGGTGCACGCGCCCATGACGGTCATCGTCACGATCAGCACGCGCTTCTGGCCGACCCGGTCGCCCATGCGCCCGAAGAACAGCCCGCCCAGCGGCCGGAACAGGAACCCGATGCCGAGCGTCGCGAACGACGCCAGCAGGTTCATGGTCGGGCTGTCGAAGGCGTAGAAGTGCTTGTTGAAGACCGTGGCGGCGACCAGCCCGAAGATCAGGAAGTCGTACCACTCGATGACGGCTCCGACGAACGCGCTGACGGCGGCGCGACGGGCCTGGCGGGGGGTGACGTCGGCCGGCAGGCCCGTCGTTCCGAGCGCGGTCATGGTGGGGATCTCCTGGTCGGGTGCGGCCGCCCTCAGGCGGCGACGACCGCGGGACGGGACTCGGCGGCCACGGACCGGGGGAACACCCGGCGGTGCCGCATCAGCACCAGGACGCCGAGCAGGACCGAGGCTACCGAGACGACGAGGCCGACCCACACGACGTTCGTGTAGCCGGACGCCTTGGTGGCGGCGCCGTCGACGAGCCAGCCGGACAGGTACGGCAGCACGAAGGCGGCGAGGCCGGACGCGAGGCCGATCATCGAGGTGACGACGCCCTTGCGGACCGGGAAGAACTCGGCCAGCACGACGACGGTCAGCTGGAACAGGCCGCCGGCGGCGAAGTAGCCGATGGCGAACGCGAGGAACGGGTACAGCGTGGCGTTCTGCACCGTGACCATCAGCAGGTACGCGAGCGCCGCCGCCACCGGGTTGACGATGAGGAACGTCACCGGGCGGAACTTCTTGGCGACCAGGCTCGCGGTGATGAACACGCCCGCGAACGACCCGATGGCGTACCAGGAGATGAGGCCGCGGGCGGAGCCCTCGCTCATGCCGGCCATGTACTGCCCGGCGGACGGCAGCGAGTTCTGCGCGAGCCAGAACATCGACGTCGCGGTGAAGCCGAACAGGACGAGCGCGATGCCCTCGACGCCGAGCTTGGCCCCGGTGTCGCCGGCGCTCTCGGCGTTGGCCTCGATGCGGGCCTTCTGCTCGGCGGCCAGCGCCTTGTAGTCCGGGAACGGCACGCGCAGCATGACGACGAACACCACGACGAGCACGACGGCCGCCCCGATGAACGGCAGGCCCCAGAAGTGCCCGGAGGCGGCGAGCCACGTGATGATGAGCGGCAGCACGAGCTGACCGGCGGCGATGGCGGCCTTGACGAGCATGTTCGCGGAGCCGGCCTTGTCCGGGTAGGACTCCATGAGCGTCGGGTAGGTGCCGACGTCCATGATCGCGTTGGCGAGGCCGAACCAGACGGCGAGCGCGAAGCCGACCTGCCACGTCGGGCTGACGAGCATGCCCACCATGAACAGCGTGTACATGCCGAGCGACGTCAGCACCATGAAGCGGCGGCCGACGCGGTCGGACAGGAACCCGGCGAACGACGGGCCGATGATCTTGCCGATGCCGATGCCGGAGATGGCCATCAGCACGTTGCCCTCGGTCGAGCCCCACTGCTCCTGCAGGTGCGCGGAGTTCTGGGACATGATGATGACGGCCATGCCGTAGAGGAAGAAGTACAGGTACACGGACCCCGCGGTGGGGGCGTAGCGGTTCTTCATGTCGAGCCTTTCGAGCGACGCTGCTGCAGAAGGGCACGCGCCGGGGGGGTCGGCGCCCCGAGGGGGCGGTCGGCTGAGGAGCTCAGTCGTAGGTACTCACTCGGTAGTACATAATCGGTCCTCCCCCGGCCCGCGGCAGGGCCCTAGGTCCCGAGTTTGAGCGCGGCGTCACAAAGTCACCCGCGACGGGTGTCAACCCCATCCGCAGCGCCCTGACCTGCGACATCGCCCATCGGGCACGCGTGCGGGGACGTTGGTCCCTGGCACCTCACGGCCAGGGTGCGAGGCTGTCCACGAGTTTGTACGAACTAGTGAGTACGACGACGCCGTCGTTCCGCGCCGTCGGCCCACGCCATCGAGGAGGATGCCCGTGCTCGACCACAAGCCCGCCACCGACGAGGAGTTCCAGCAGTACCTGCGCGAGATCCGCGAGCTGGCCGAGGGCCCGTTCGACGAGATGCAGAAGGAGATCGAGCACACCAACGTCTTCCCGGACGAGTTCTTCGAGCTCGGCAAGAAGCACAACCTCTACCGGTTCTACCTGCCGGAGCAGTACGGCGGCTGGGGCCTGACGACCAAGCAGATCTTCCAGGTCCAGGAGGAGTTCTCCCGCGGGCCCGGCGGCATGCGGATGCACCTGCACCACGCGGCCGGCCTCAACTGGCGGATCATGGACGACTTCGGCCAGGAGGAGCTCAAGACCTGGGCGATGCCGCGGTTCGCGGACAAGACGCTGTACATCAACTTCGCGCTCACCGAGGCCGAGGCCGGCTCCGGCGCCGACATCAAGACCTCCGCGGTGCGCGACGGCGACGACTGGGTCATCAACGGCGAGAAGACCCTCATCTCCCACACCGACTGCTCCGACGGCACCTACCTCATCACGCTCACGAACCCCGAGGCCGACAAGGACCACCGCCTCACCGCGTTCTTCGTCCCGACCGACACCCCCGGGTACGAGATCGTCGAGATGGAGCACATGATGGGCTGCCGCGGCGCCGGTCACGCCGGCCTGCGGTTCACCGACTGCCGCGTGCCCGACAGGTACCGCCTCGGCGAGGTCGGCGAGGGCTACCACGTCGCGATGTTCTCGCTCGGCCTGTCCCGCGCCCACATCGCCGACTCCAACCTCGGCATGGCCCAGCGGATGCTCGAGATCTCCGTCGCCCGCGCCAAGGACCGCGTCACGTTCGGCAAGGTGCTGGCCAGCCGCCAGGAGATCCAGCACATGATCGCCGAGTCCGGCACGCACATCTACGCGCTGCGCCAGATGGTCCACGACACCGCCGACCGCTACGACCGCGGCGAGGAGGCCGACACCCACGCGGCCATGTGCAAGCTGTTCTCGATCCGCACCGTCAAGCTCGTCTCGGACAACATGCTCGAGATCCTCGGCGGCATCGGCTACTTCGAGAACTGCGAGTACGGCCCCGTCGAGCGCCTGTACCGCGACTGCCGCGCCATGTGGCTCGAGGAGGGCCCTCCCACGGTCCAGCGCATCACCGCGGCGCGCGGGCTGATCGCCACCGGCGGCGACACCTTCTGACGGGCGGGGGGGAACCGGACGATGAAGCCGCTCGCAGGTCTGCGCGTCGTCGACATGACGGCGTTCCTGGCCGCCCCCACCACCCAGCGCGTGCTGGGCGAGTGGGGGGCGGACGTGATCAAGGTCGAGCCGCCGCGGGGCGACCCCGGCCGCACCCAGGGCACCGTCTTCGGCACGCCGTGCACGGACGACGAGAACCCCGGGTTCGACATGGCGAACATGAACAAGCGGTTCGTCACGGTCGACCTGCGCACGCCCGGCGGGCGCGAGGTCATGGACCGGCTGCTGGCGGACGCCGACGTGTTCGTCACCAGCACGCGGGTCCGCTCCCTGGCGAAGCTGGGGTACGACTTCGACACGCTGCACGCCCGGTTCCCCCGCCTCGTCATGGCCCAGGTGCTCGGCTTCGGCGCCGAGGGGCCGCTCAAGGACGCCGCCGGCTTCGACATGACCACCTACATGTCGCGCGGCGGGGTCCTCGCCACCACCCGGGACCGCGAGGGCACCGCGATGCTGCCGCCGTCGGGGTACGGGGACTTCCAGGTCTCGTTCGTGCTCGCCGCCGGCATCCTGGCCGCGCTGCTGCAGCGGGACCGCACCGGCCAGGGCGACTACGTCACGGCCAGCCTGCTGCACTCCGGGGTGTTCATGCTCAACCAGGCGATGATCGCGGCGCAGTACGGCGCCGAGTACCCCAAGGCGCGGCGGGCCGTCACCAACCCGTTCAACAACACCTACCTCGGCTCGGACGGCGGCCTCATGGCCCTGTGCGTCGCGGAGTACGACCGGGATTACGACGCCGTCATGCGCGTGGTCGGCCGCGAGGACCTGGTCGGCGACCCGGTGCTCGGGGTGTGCGCGGACATGAACGCCGCCGGGCGCAACGCCGAGGTCGTCGACGCGCTCGACGCCGCGTTCGCCCGCCGGCCCGCGGCCGACTGGCTGGCCGCCTTCGGCGCGCTGGACCTCCCGATCGCCCCCTGCCAGCTGCCCCGGGACGTCTACGACGACCCGCAGGCGCAGGCCAACGACGTGCTGCGGACCGTGACCTACCCCAACGGCGCGCAGCGGATGCTGCCGACCAACCCGGTGCGGTTCGCCAGCCAGGGCCACCCCGAGCTCACGCTGTCGCGGCCGCAGGGCGCGGACACGCAGGCCGTGCTCGCCGAGCTCGGCTACACCCCCGCGCAGGTCGCCGACCTGCTGGCCGCCGGCGCCGTGCACGGTCCGGCCGTGCCGTCCGCACCCGCGGCACCGGTGGCGCCCGCGGCACCCGCCGCGCCGGCGTCCGCCGCCCCCTGACCGTCCCCGTCCCCCGCGCCCCTGCGTCCCCTCGTCCCCCACCCCGCCGTGCCGGCGGGCAGCAAAGGAGCACACCCGTGGCCCTCATCCTCACCGAGGAGCAGTCCGAGCTCGTCGCGATGGTCCGTGAGTTCGTCCAGAAGGAGGTCGCGCCGCACATCGGCGCCGCCGACAAGGCCGGCGAGCTGCCGCCCGGGTTCTTCGGGCCCGCCTTCGAGATGGGCCTGCACATGCTCGAGATCCCCGAGGAGTTCGGGGGCGGCGGCCTGGACTTCGCGACCACCGCGATGGTGTTCGAGGAGCTCGGCAAGGTCGACGCCGGCTACGCGATCACCCTGGTGTCGACGTTCGTCGCGCTGCGCAACGTCATCCTCGCCGGCACGCCGGAGCAGGCCCAGCTCTTCGCCGACCTGGTGGCCCCGGGCGGCCTCGGCGCGTTCGTGCTGTCCGAGCCCGGCGCCGGGTCGGACGCCGCCGCGATCCGCACCACCGCGGTGCGGGACGGCGACGAGTACGTGCTCAACGGCACCAAGACCTGGATCACCAACGGCGGCATCGCGAAGGTCTACGCCGTGCTCGCCAAGACGGACCCGGCCGCCGGCCACCGCGGCATCTCGTGCTTCATCGTCGAGACCGACCGGCCCGGCGTCTCCTGGGGCACCCACGAGGACAAGTGCGGCCTGCGCACGTCCAACACCTGCGACGTCGTCTTCGACGAGGTGCGCGTCCCGGCCGACCACCGCGTCGGCGCCGAGGGCGAGGGCTTCCGGATCGCCATGCGCGGCCTGGACTTCTCGCGCGCGTTCATGGCGACGATCTGCGTCGGCATGATGCAGCGCGCCCTGGACGAGGCCGTCGCCTACGCGAGGCAGCGCGAGCAGTTCGGGCAGCCGATCATCGAGTTCCAGCTCGTCCAGAAGCTGCTCGCCGACATGGCCGCGCAGACCGAGGCTGCCCGCTGCCTCGTGCACAACACGATGCGCCTCATGGACGCCGGCCTCCCCGTCACCAAGGAGGGGGCCATCACCAAGATGCTCGTCTCCGACATGCTGCAGGACGTCGTCAGCAAGGCGATCCAGGTGCTCGGCGGCAACGGGTACACCAAGGAGTACCCGGTCGAGAAGATCTTCCGGGACGCCAAGGTCTTCCAGATCATGGAGGGCACCAACGAGATCCAGGCCCTGGTCATCGGCCGGGCGCTGGCGCGCGAGTCGGCCTGATGGACGAGGAGGTCTTCGACGCGATCGTCGTCGGCGGGGGCTTCGCGGGCCTCGCCGCGACCTACCGGCTGGCGCAGGCCGGCCGCTCCGTCCTGCTGGTCGAGCGCGGCGCCACGTGCGGCTCCAAGAACCTCACCGGCGGCCGCCTCTACACCTACGCACTGCAGGCGCTGCTCGGCGACGACTGGCGCGAGGCCCCCCTCCAGCGCCGGGTCACCCGCGAGATCATCTCGCTGCTGACCGAGCAGGACGCGGTGAACATCGACACCACGCTCGGCTCCGCGCCCGAGGAGTCGTACACCGTCCTCGCCACGCCGCTGCTGGAGTGGCTGGCCGCCCGGTGCGAGGAGGCCGGCGCGATGGTCGTCACCGCCACCACCGTCGAGGGCCTGCTGGTCCGCGACGGCGTGGTCCGGGGCGTGAAGGCCGGCGAGGACGAGCTCGAGGCGCGCGTCGTCATCGACTGCGAGGGCATCAACCCGCTGCTGCTGGAGCGCGCCGGCCTGATCCGGCCGCTCGACCCGCACGCCGTGGCGGTCGGCGCCAAGTACGTCTACCGGTACGGCTCCGGCGAGGAGGTCGACCGCATCTTCGGCGTCCGGCCCGGCGAGGGCGCCGCGGTGCTCGGCATGGGCGCGGTCACCCGCGGGGTGTTCGGCGGCGTGTTCTGCTACTCCAACGCCGACTCGGTGTCGCTGGGCCTGGTGCTCGACTCCGTCGCGTGGAAGGAGTCCGGGCACTCGCTGCTCGACACCGCCGAGGCGCTGCACGAGCACCCGGCGATCGGCCGCTACGTCGCCGGCGGGGAGCTCGTCGAGTACGGCGCCCACCTGGTCTACGAGGGCGGGTACGACACGCTGCCCGAGCTGTCCGGCGCCGGCTGGCTGGTCTGCGGCGACGCGGCGGGGCTGTGCCTCAACCGCGGCTTCACGATCCGCGGCATGGACTACGCCGTCATGAGCGGGATCGCGGCCGCGGACGCCGTGACCGGGGCGCTGGACGCCGCGGCCGGCACCGCGCCGCTGGGCGCCGCCGCGCTGTCCGGGTACCGCGAGCGCCTGGAGGCCGGGCTGCTGCGCGACTTCCGGGCCACGCGGGGCGCGCACGACTGGATGGCCGCGACGACCGACCTGTTCACCGTCTACCCGCAGCTCGCCGTCGACGCGATGACCGGGCTGTACCACGTGGGCCCCGAGCCGCTGACGCCCGTCGCGTCGACGCTGTGGCGCGCCGCCCGCCAGATCAAGAAGCCGGTGCGGACCGCCCGCACCCTGCTGAAGGGAGTGCGGACGCTGTGACCCGCCCCGTCGACGTGCTGCTCGCGGCCACCCGGTTCGAGACCGACGAGCACCACCCGCACATCGTCATCGACCCCGTCGCGTGCCGCACCTGCCCCTCGGACCGCGCCTGCGCGACGTCCTGCCCGGCGCAGCGCTACGTCTGGGACGACGCGGCCGACGTCATGTCGTTCGACCACGTCGGCTGCCTGGAGTGCGGCAGCTGCCGCCTGGTGTGCGACCGGCTGCGCACCGGGGCGCCGGGCTACTCCTGGGACTACCCGGCCGCCGGCGCCGGCGTCTCCTACCGGCAGGGCTGAGGCGGTGGGGCACCAGGGCGCACCGGGGCGGGCGGTCCCGCGCGGCGTGCGCGGGACGGCCGTCGTGAGCCCCGCCCGGCGGGCGGAGCTGCGGCGCGCGGGGCTGTGGGGCGACGCGTCGCTCGACGACTACTGGCGGCTGTCCGTGCTCGCCGGGCCCGAGCAGGAGGCCGTCGTCGACTCGCGCGGCGCCCGGCTCACCTACGCCGAGGTGGACGACCGCGCCGCCCGCATCGCCACCTGGCTGAGCGGGCACGGCGTCGGCCGGGGCGACGTGGTCTCGGTCCAGCTGCCGAGCTGGGCCGAGATGGTCTGCGTGAACGTGGCCTGCCTGCGCATCGGCGCGGTCGTCAACCCCGTGCTCACCGCGTACCGCGAGACCGAGCTGCGCGAGGTGCTCACCCGCAGCCGGTCGCGCGCGCTGCTCGTCCCGACCCGGTTCCGGGGGGCCGACCTCGAGCCCGTCGCGGCGCGGCTCGCCGCCGAGCTGGACCACCTGGTCGCCGTCGCCGCCGTCCCGCACAACGGCCGGCCCGCGACAGCGGTGCCCGACCTGGCCGACGTCGTCGCGACCCACGAGCCGCTGCCCGAGGACCTGCGGCGACCGGGGCGCGGCGAGGACGTGGCCGCCGTGCTGTTCACCTCGGGGTCGGAGGCCCGGCCCAAGGGCGTGCTGCTGTCCCACGACAACGTGCTGTCCGGGGAGCGGGGGTTCGCGCGCATGCTCGGCGTCGGCCACGGCGACCGGGTGCTCATGCCCGCGCCGCTCGGCCACGCGACCGGGTACCTGCACGGCCTCACGCTGCCGTACCTGGTGGGCGGCACCGCGCTGCTGCTCGACGTGCCGACCGGGCCGTCCGCGGTCGCGATGGCCCGCGCCGAGGGCGCCACGTGCGGCATGGCCGCGGCCAGCGTCGTGCGGTGCATGCTCGACTCGTGCGACCCGGGCGAGCGCGTCGCGGAGCACCTGCGCTTCCTCTGCTGCGGCGGCTCCCCCGTGCCGCGGTCGCTGGCCCGGGAGGCGCTGGATCACGGCGTGCGGCTGCTCAGCGTCTACGGGTCCACCGAGAGCGCCCCGCACACCCTCACCACCCCCGCCGACGACCTCGAGCGGGTGCTCACCACCGACGGCCGCCCCGTGCCCGGCGTCGAGGTGCGCGTCGTCGACCCGGTGACCCGCGAGCCGCTGCCGGTCGGCGAGGTCGGCGAGGCGGCGTCCCGCGGCCCGCAGGTGTTCTGCGGCTACCTGGACGACCCCGCGCTCACCGCCGCGGTGCTCGACGCCGACGGCTGGTACTACTCCGGCGACCTCGCCCGGCTCGACGCCGACGGCTACCTCCGCATCGTCGGCCGGGCCAAGGACGTCATCATCCGCGGCGGCGAGAACATCTCCGCCGCGGAGGTCGAGCAGGTGCTCCGGGAGTGCCCCGGGGTGCGCGACGCCGCGGCCGTGGCGATGCCCGACCGCCGGCTCGGCGAGTGCGTGTGCGCGTACCTCGTGCTCGAGCCCGGGGTGCCCGCCCCGGACGTCCCGGCGCTGCGCGAGCAGTTCCTGGCGCGCGGCCTGGCCAAGTACAAGATCCCCGCGCACGTCCAGGTGGTCGACGCCCTGCCGCTGTCCCCCGCCGGGAAGGTGCGCAAGGACGTGCTGCGCGAGCGCGCCGCGGCCCTCGTCCCCGCCGGCTGACACCGCCTCCGCGAACGGCAGTACCCGAGAGAAGGAAGAAGAGATGCAGATCGCAGTCCTGGTCAAGCAGGTGCCCGACGACCTCGCCGGCGCGCGCCTGACCGCGGCCGGCGTGCTCGACCGGGCCGCCGGTCCCGCGACCACCGACCCCGTGGACCGCAACGCCCTCGAGGCCGCCGTCGCGCTGGCCGAGGCCGCCGGGGACAGCACCGTGACGGTCGTCGCGATGGGTCCGGCGTCCGCCAAGGCGGTGCTCAAGGAGTGCGTGAGCGTCGGCGCGACCGCCGGCGTCCACGTCAGCGACAAGGGCCTGGCCGGCTCCGACGCGCTCGCGACCGCGCGGGTGCTCGCCGCCGCCGTGCGCCGACTCGGCCCGGTCGACCTGGTCCTCGCCGGCGCGCGGTCGTTCGACGGCGCCACCGCCGCGGTGCCCGCCATGGTCGCCGAGCTGCTGGACCTGCCGCAGGTCACGACCGTCACCGCGATCGAGGCCGAGCCCGGCGCGCTGGTCTGCACCCAGGTGCTCGAGGACGGGCACGCCCGCGTGCGGCTGCCGCTGCCCGGTGTCGTGTCGGTCGACGAGTACGTGAACACCCCGCGGTACCCGTCCGTGCGCTCCAAGCTCGCCGCCAACAAGGCGGTGTTCGAGGTGCTGACCGCCGCGGACCTCGGCGTCACCGAGGTCGGCCCCGACGCCGCCCGCGCGGTCGTCGTCGCCACCGCGGAGCCGCCCGCCCGGGAGCCCGGGCAGCGCATCCAGGGCACCGACGCCCGGGACACCGCCGAGAAGCTGGTCGCCGCGCTCGCCGGCGCCGGCGCCCTGTGAGGAGGACGAGATGAGCTGCACCCTGTGGGTCCTGGTCGAGTCGGAGCGCGGCGTCGCCGCCGACGCGAGCCTGGCCGTCGTGACCGAGGCGCGCCGCCTGGCGGACGCGTGCGGCGGCACCGTGACCGCGGTGGCCGTCGGCGAGGACCTGGACGACGTCGTCGCCCGGGCCGGTGCCGCGGGCGCGCACACCGTCCGCCGCGTCTCCGGCGGCTACGCCGACTACGCCACCGAGCCGTGGACGGCGGCGCTGCACACGCTGCTGACCACGCACGCCCCGACCGCGCTGCTGGTCGCCGCGACCACCCGCGGGGCCGACGTCGCCCCCCGGCTCGCCGCGCGCCTCGGCACCGGCCTGGTCACGGACTGCGTGGCGCTCGAGTGCGCCGGTGACGGACTGCTGGGCGTCAAGACCGTGCTCGGCGGCGCGGCCGTCACCCGCAGCCGGGTGCGGGACGCCGTCGCCGTGCTCACCGTCCGCCCGGGCGTCCTGCCGCCCGCCGCCACCGACGGGACCGCTGCCGAGGTCGTCGTCGAGGACCTCCCGGCCGCCCCGTCGCGCACCACGCTCGTGGAGCGCGTGCCCGCGGAGGACACCGGCGAGGTCGCGCTCGAGGACGCCCGCATCATCGTCTCCGGCGGCCGCGCGATGGGCGGGGCCGACGGGTTCGGCGTGCTGCGCGAGCTCGCGACGGCACTCGGCCCCACCGCCGCCGTCGGCGCCTCCCGGCCCGCAGCGGACTCCGGCTGGGTGCCCGTCTCCCTCGAGATCGGGGTCTCCGGCAAGAAGGTCGCCCCCGACCTGTACCTGGCCTGCGGGATCTCCGGCGCCAGCCAGCACCTCGCCGGCATGTCCGGCTCCCGCACCGTCGTCGCGATCAACAAGGACCCGGAGGCGCCGATCTTCGGCGTCGCGGACTTCGGCGTCGTCGGCGACCTGTTCGACATCGTGCCCGCGCTGACCGAGGCGGTGCGCGCGCACCGGGGATGACGCGTCCCGCACGCAGGACGGCCCGTCACCCGGCTGGGTGACGGGCCGTCCTGCGTCCCCCGGGCGCGGGGCGGGCGCAGGTCTCCTGCGGTCAGCGGGGCGCGAGGACGCCGCGGGCCTCGAGCGTCAGGAGCACGTCGCGGCCGCCCGCCGTGGCGTCGATGATCTTCGCGCCGCCCGACGAGTCGCCGACGTCGAGCACGTCCACGTCCGTCCCGCTGAACGCGCCGGCCAGCTCGCCGTAGCTCGTGCGGTCGCCGCGCATGCCCAGGCACACGTAGGTCGCCGCACCCTCGAGCCGGCGCCGGGACCCGTCGGGGTCCTCCACCTCGACCCAGCCGTCGCCGACCTCCGTCAGCGACGTGCGCGTCAGCACCGTCACGTCGTGCCGGTCGAGCATCTCCCGCATCTGCATCGCGGTGATGAGGTCGAGGTCGCCGGCGACCCGGTCGAGCCGCTCGACGAGCGTGACCTCGGCGCCCGCGGCGACGCAGGCCTCCACGACGTCCAGGCCCACCGCACCGGCACCGACCACGACGACCGGCTTCCCGGCGAGCGCGGGCAGGTCGTCGACGCCGGCCGTGGCGCCGAGGATCGAGAAGACCTGCGTCCCCGGGACGTCCACGCGGTCGAGCAGGCCGGGGACGGGCGGCAGCAGCGGCTGCGAGCCGGTCGCGTTCACCACGACGTCGGGCGCCAGCTCGCGCACCAGGTCGACGGTCGCCGGCGTCGCGGTGCGGATCTCCACGCCGGCGCGCGCGGCCCGCCGCACGAGGTGGTCGAGGAATGTGGCGATGCGGCGCTTCGCGGGCAGCCGGACGGCCTCCCCGACCACGCCGCCGACGACGTCCCGGGCCTCGAGCAGCACCACGTCGCACCCGACCTCCGCGGCCGTGCACGCCGCCTCGAGCCCGCCGACGCCGCCGCCGACCACGACCACGCGCGTCGGGGCGGTCACCCGGCGACGCAGGTAGTCCTCGTGCCCGACGATGTCCGGGTTCACGGTGCAGCGGATCGGGCGGTCCAGCCGGATGCGGTGGTCGGCGCAGCCGATGTTGCAGGAGATGCAGTCGAGGATGCGGTCCGCGCACCCGGTCGCGACCTTGCGCACCCACCACGGCTCGGCGATGAGCCCCCGGCCGATCGCCACCAGGTCGGTGTCGCCCTCCGCGACGACGCGCTCGGCGACCGCGGGGTCGCGGTAGTTGCCGCTGGAGATCGTCGGCCGGCCGAACTCCTCGCGGAACACGCGTGCCATGCCGGCGCGCCAGCCGTCCGGGAGGTCCATGCGGTCGATCTGGTACTGCAGGTTGCCGGCGAGCGCCGCGGACACGTCGATGACGTCGACCTCGTCGACCAGGTGGCGCATCAGCTCGACCGAGTCGGCCACGGTGTTGCCGCCCGCGACCAGCTCGTCGGCGCTGATCCGCAGCATCACGGGATACGCGGGGCCGACGGCGGCGCGGACCGCCGCGAGGGTCTCCCGGACGAGCCGGGCGCGGTTCTCGGGGGTGCCGCCGTAGGCGTCGGTGCGGTGGTTGTACAGCGGCGACAGGAACTGGCAGAGCAGGTACGAGTGCCCGGCGTGCAGCTCGACCGCGTCGAACCCGGCGCGCTTGGCCCGCAGCGCCGCGGCGGCGTACTGCGCGGGCACCTCGGCGATCTGCTCGGGCGTCATCGGCACGGGGACCGGTCCGCCGGGCTTGGACGGGACGTCGGAGGCCGACAGCGCGGGCACCCCGGTCCGTGCGGGGTTCGCGGAGGCGCCCGCGTGGTTGAGCTGGATCGCGGCCTTCGCGCCGTGCCGGTGCAGGCGCTCGGTCAGCTCCCACAGGCGCGGGACGTAGCGGTCGTGGTCGATGCGGAGCTGGGTGGTGCCGTTCGACCCGGCGGGGAAGGCCACGCAGATGTTCTCGACGATGATCAGGCCGGTGCCGCCGCGGGCGCGCTGCTCGTAGTAGTCGAGCTGGGTGTCGGAGACCGTGCCGTCGGGCATGGCCATGTTGGTGCCCATCGGGGGCATGACCACGCGGTTGCGCAGCGTCATGGACCGGACGCTCAGCGGGGACAGCAGGTGCGGGGTCGCGGGCGCGGCCGGGCGGGGGTCGACCCGCACGGTCAGGGGCGCGGGCCGGGTGCGGTCCGCGGTGGCGGACGGGGCAGGGGGCGCGACGGTCACGAGAGGTCCTCTCCGCGGCGGGCTGGTAAGTACCGATCTGGTTAGTTACTACGGTGGCGCGCGGCGGGCCCGAGGGGATGGGTAGGAGGTCCCAGACTTTGTGACAGGTTTCCCGTACGCGGACGGACGGCGGGCGGGGGGTGCCCGGAGCGGGCCGAGGTCGTCATCTGCGGCCGAGGTCGTCACGTCCACCTGACGACCTCGGCCCGACCTGACGACCTCGACGGGTCCGGCGCGGTGGGGCCAGCGGCCGAGCGGAGGGCTGCGGCGCGGCCGGGGCCGGCCGGCGGCCAGGCGGCGGCCGGGCGGCGGGCGTCAGCCCGGGGCGGCGGGCGTCAGCCCGGGGTGGCGGGGGTCAGGCCGGGGTGGCGAGGACCAGGCGCAGGACGGTGTCCTCGACGAGGGCCCGCACCTGCGGGCGCGTCTCCTCCGCGAGCATGTCGCGGCCGAACAGCTCCCGGAACGTCGAGCGGTTGGCGGTGCGGAAGAACGCGAGCGCGCTGATCACCTGGTGCACGTCGAGGGCGGACGGCGCGTCGGGGCCGTCGCGGAACACCCCGGACGCCCGGCCGCGCGCCAGCACGTCGTCGAGGATCTCGAGCGCGACCTGGTTCACCTCGCGCGTCTCGGCGTCGAGGTGGCCGATCATCCCCTCCTCGAGGAGGTTCTCGAACAGCACCAGCCGGACGAACGGCTCGTGGGTGGCGTCGTAGCAGAGCGTGGAGCGCACGAGCTCGCGCAGCGCGTCCTCGGGCGGCAGGTCCTCGAGGTGCAGCGACCGCTCCCGGTCCCGGGTGCCGCGGTACGACTCGACGAGGGCGGCGCGGTACAGCCCGTCCTTGGAGCCGAAGTAGTAGTAGATCATCCGCTTGGTGGTGTGGATGCGCTCCGCGATGGCGTCCACGCGCGCCCCGAGGAGGCCGCGGGCGGAGAACTCCTCGATCGCCGCCCCGAGGATCTCCTTGCGGGTCCGGTCCGCGTCGCGGGTGCGCGGCACCGCGGCACCGCCCGCCCCCGCGTCCCCGGAAGCCCCGGCCCCCTGCCCCGCGTCGGTCATCACCGCACCCCTCGCCTGATCGCCCTGCCTGGACCGACGCATCATCGCAGGACCATGGGCCCGGATCCGGGATCGAAGTCCCGTCAGAATGAACTAACGAGTACGTCCACGAAGCACAGGAGTCCCGATGCCCGACGGAACGATCCGCGCCATCACCGGCCACACCGAGCTGCTCGGCCTGATCGCCTACCCGATCCGGCACAGCCTGTCGCCGCGGATGCACAACCTCGCGCTCGCCGAGCTCGGCCTCGACTACGCGTACCTCGCCTTCGAGGTCGACAACGACGGCCTGGCCGACGCGGTCACCGGCCTCAAGGCCCTGCGGGTGCGCGGCTGGAACGTGTCGATGCCGAACAAGATCGCGATCGTCCCGATGCTCGACGACCTGTCCCCCGCCGCGCGCCTCGTCGGCGCGGTCAACACGGTGGTCAACGACGGCGGCCGCCTCACCGGGCACGTCACCGACGGCACCGGCTACATGACCGCCCTGCGGGAGGCCGGCGTCGACCCCGTCGGGCAGCGGATCACCCTGATCGGCGCCGGCGGCGCGGGAACCGCGATCGCCGTCCAGGCCGCCCTCGACGGCGTCGCCCGCATCGACATCTTCAACCGCCGCGACGCCGTCTGGCCGGTCGCCGAGCACACCGTGCGCACCATCGCGGAGCACACGGACGCGACCGCCGTGCTGCACGACCTGGACGACCTCGACGACTTCCGCGCGTGCGTCGACGAGTCCGTCGTGCTGGCGAACGCCACCAACGTCGGCATGGGCGCCCTGGCGGGGCTGAACCCGCTGCCGGCGGCCGACGTGCTGCGGCCGGACCTGTTCGTCTCCGACGTCGTCTACAGCCCGCCGCGCACGCCGTTCCTCGAGCAGGCGGAGACCGCCGGGTGCCGCACCATGAACGGACTCGGCATGATGCTCCACCAGGGCGCCGCAGCGTTCGAGCTGTGGACCGGCAAGCCGATGCCGGTCGAGCACGTGCGCGCCGAGCTGTTCGGCTGAGACGCCCCGAGGAGGAGCCATGACCAGCACGCCGACCCCTGCACCCACGCCCGTCACCGTGCGCGGCACCACGATCGGCGGCGGCCGTCCCGTCGTCGTCGTGCCGCTGACCGCCGCCACGGTGGAGGAGCTGCTCGCCGAGGCGCGCACCGTCGTCGCGGCGGGCCCGGACGTCGTGGAGTGGCGCGTCGACCACCTCGGGCGCGGGGTCGTCGGCCCCACAGAGGCGACCGTCGCGGGGCGCGCGCTGCGCGAGGCGCTGGGCGACCTGCCGCTGCTCGCCACCATCCGCACGACGGCGGAGGGTGGGCTCGCGGCCGTGGCGGACGACGAGTACGTCGCGATCTACCGTGCGGTCGTGGCGGCCGGCGTCGCGGACCTCGTCGACGTCGAGGTGATGCGGTCGCAGGAGGCCGTCGCCGAGCTGGTCGCGCTGGCGCACGCCGCCGGGGTGGCGGTCGTCGCGTCCAACCACGACTTCGACGCCACACCCCCGCGCGAGGAGATCGTCCGGCGGCTGCACCTCATGGCCGACCGGGGCGCGGACGTCGCGAAGATCGCCGTGATGCCCCACGACGCGGACGACGTGCTGACGCTGCTCACCGCCACGCGGGAGGCGTCCACGCAGCTCGCGGTGCCGCTCATCACCATGTCGATGGCCGCCACCGGTGTGGCGTCCCGCCTGGTCGGCGGCGTGTTCGGCTCCGCGGCGACGTTCGGCACGGTGGGGCGGGCCTCGGCGCCCGGGCAGGTCGAGGTCGGCGCCCTGCGCGCCGTGCTGGACCTCGTGCACCCCGCCTGACCGGGGCCGCCCCACCCGGGCGGCCCTCCACGACCCCGGTCGGCGCACACCCCCGTCGCCTGCCGGAGCACACGGCCCGCCGGTCGCACTGCCCGCGACCGGCGGGCCGTCCCGCGTCACCGGCCCTCGACCGCCGCGATCAGGGCGACCGCACCTCCGCCGTCAGCGCGACCGGGCCGCGAGCGCCGCCGCGTACAGGTCCCGCTTCGGCACGCCCGCGACCTGCGCCACCTCGGCGACCGCGTCCTTGAGCCGCTCCCCCGCGTCCGCGCGCGCCAGCACCTCGGCCACCAGGTCCGCCGTGGACGCGACCTCGCGCGCGGGGGCACCGGCGACGACGACGGCGATCTCGCCGCGGACCTCCCGCGACGCCGCCCAGTCGGCGAGCGCCCCGAGCCCGTCGCGGACGACCTCCTCGTACGTCTTGGTGAGCTCCCGGCACACCGCGGCCGGGCGGTCCGCCCCGAACGCCGCCGCCATGTCCGCGAGCGTCGCCGCGAGCCGGTGCGGTGCCTCGAAGAACACCAGCGTGCGGGGTTCACGCTCGAGCGCGGCGAACGCCCGGGACCGCTCGCCGGGCTTGCGGGGCGGGAAGCCCTCGAAGCAGAACCGGTCCGTCGGCAGCCCGGACAGCGCGAGCGCGGTGAGCACGGCGCTCGGCCCGGGCGCGGCGGTCACGGTCAGGCCGGCCTCCACCGCGGCTGCGACGACCCGGAAGCCCGGGTCGGACACCGCGGGCATGCCCGCGTCGGTGACCACGAGGACCGTGCCGCCGCCGGCGACGACGTCGAGCAGCTCCGGCGTGGTCGCGGCCTCGTTGTGCTCGTGGTGGCTCACCACGCGCCCCCCGACGGTCACGCCCATGCGCGCGGCGAGCGCCCGCAGCCGCCGGGTGTCCTCCGCGGCGACGACGTCGGCCTCCGCCAGCAGCCGGCGCAGCCGCGGGGAGGCGTCCTCGACGTCGCCGATGGGCGTCGCCGCGAGCACGAGCCGGCCGGCGCCGGTGGCAGAGGGGGTCACGTCGACCAGCCTGCCACCTCCTCGGTGCGCGGACTCCCAGGTGGCGCCGAGCGGCCGCCCCTACGATGGCGGACGTGCCGCAGCCCGACGAGACGCCCGCGCCGCAGGCCGTCCCGCCGGGGCCGGCAGAGGCGCGGCCCCGCGCGTCCCACCGCTGGGACCCGGTGACGGCGCCGGAGCCGGAGACCGCCCCCGTCACGGCGGACGCCCACGGCCCCGCGGTCGGGTCCGACCCGGCAGACCCGACCCGCCCGGCGGGCGCGACGGACCCGGCCGGGCCGTCCCTGCCGCGCCGGGCCCACGCCGTCGCCGACGGCGGGGACGAGGCCGCGCTCTCCACCCACGACCGCCTGCTGGTCGCCCTGCTGGGCACCCGGACGCTGCTGCTCGGGGCGACGCGCCGCGCGCGCGTGACCGGCTGGCTGTGGCCGCTCGCCGTCACGCTGCTCGGCGGCGTGCTGCGGTTCTGGCGGCTCGGGACGCCGCACGAGCTGGTCTTCGACGAGACCTACTACGTGAAGCAGGCGTACTCGCTGCTCGTGCAGGGCTACGAGGGGTCGTGGGGCGACGACGCGAACCCGCTGTTCGCCGCCGGCGACGGCTCGGCGCTGAAGGAGCAGGCCGAGTACATCGTCCACCCGATGGTCGCGAAGTGGCTGATGGCGCTCGGGATCCACGTGGGCGGCGGCATCGGCTCGTCGGCCGCGTGGCGGCTCGCGTCCGCGGTGGCGGGCACCCTCGCCGTGCTGATGGTGGCGCGCATCGGCCGGCGGCTCTTCGCGTCGACGGCGCTCGGCACGCTGGCGGGCCTGTTCCTGGCGGTGGACGGCGAGGGCATCGTCCACTCGCGCACGGGGCTGCTGGACGGGTTCCTCATGGTGTTCGCGCTCGCGGCGTTCGGCGCGCTGCTGCTGGACCGCGACCAGGCGCGCCGCCGGCTCGCCGCGCGGACGGCCGCCGTGCTCGACTCCGGCGCCGCCCTGGGGATGGGCCCGCGGCTCGGGTGGCGCTGGTGGCGGTTCGCGGCGGCCGTGCTGCTGGGCCTGGCGATCGGCACCAAGTGGTCCGGGCTGTACTTCCTGGCCGTCTTCGGGCTGCTGTCCGTCGCGTGGGACGCGTCCGCGCGCCGCACCGTCGGCGTCCGCCGCTGGCCGCTCGCCGCGCTGTGGCGCGACGCCGTCCCGGCGGGTCTCGTCATGGTGCCGACCGCGGCGCTCGTCTACGTCGCCACGTGGTGGTCCTGGTTCGCGCACCCCGGGGCGTACCTGCGGCAGTGGGCCGTCGAGCACCCCGGCGAGGGCGTGACGTGGCTGCCGCCGGCGCTGCGGTCGCTGTGGCACTTCCACACGCAGATGTGGGACTTCCACACGCACCTGACCTCCGAGCACGCCTACGCCGCCCACCCGCTGGGGTGGATCGTGCAGTGGCGTCCGACGTCGTTCTACTACCCCGACGCGGTCTCGGGGCTGACCGGCGCGGCCGCGCGGGACGCCTGCGGCGCGGACGCGTGCTCGCAGGCGATCACGTCGCTCGGGAACCCGGTGCTCTGGTGGCTCGGCGCGCTCGCGCTCGTGGTGGCCCTCGTGGTCCTGGTCGTGCGCCGCGACTGGCGCGCCGGCGCCGTGCTGTCGGGCGTCGTCGCGGGGTGGCTGCCCTGGTTCGCCTACGCGCACCGCACGATCTTCACGTTCTACTCCATCGCGTTCGCGCCGTGGGTGGTGCTCGCGCTGGTCTACGTGCTGGGGCTGCTGCTGCAGTCGCGCGACGACGTGCAGCGCCGGCGCGGGATCGCCGCGACGGTCGCCGTGACGCTGGTGGTGCTCGCGGTCAGCGCGTTCTTCTACCCCGTGTGGACGGCGTGGGTCGTGCCGTACGACTTCTGGCACCTGCACATGTGGCTGCGGTCCTGGATCTAGGGGCGGCCCGCGGGACCACCGGGCGGTGACCCCCGCGCCGGGCGCCCGGCGCGACGGGCCGCGCCCGCGTCAGCCGACGTGCCAGTCCACCTGCGGGCTCGGGTACCAGGCGAGGCCCTGCGCGTCCCACCGCGGGCCGTGCGCGGCGACGCGTGCGCGGAAGTCCTCCCAGTCGCGCTGCTCGGGACGCGTCCACGCCACCTCGGCCACGGCGGCCAGCCGGGGCAGCAGCATCGTCATGAGGTCGTCCAGGCTGCGCAGCGTCTCGGTCCACACCGTCGCCTCCACGCCGATGACCGAGCCCTCGGGCAGGCCCGGGACCAGCGCCGTCGGCTCCCAGTCGTAGGCGTCACGCAGCTCGATGTGGCCGGCCCACTCCAGGCCCAGCGGGGTGTCGGCGTCGTACTTCATGTCCAGGTACGCCTTCGACCCGGGGCTCATGAGCAGCCGGGCACCCGCACGCGCGGCCGCGACGAACGGCGCCGGGTCCATCCGGGTGTCCCAGTACTGCACGACGGTGCCGGGCTCCAGCGGGGTCGTCGCGATCTCCTGCCAGCCGACGACCTGCTTGCCCGCGGCCCGGACGGCGTCGGAGGCCATCGCGACCAGGCGCGCGTACTCGTCGTGCCCCATCGTCAGCACCTCGTCGCCGCCGATGTGCACGTACTCCCCCGGCGTCACGGCCGCGACGTCCCCGAACACGTCCCGCAGGAACGGCTCGGTGGCCGGCAGGTCCGCCGCCAGCTTGCTGAAGCCCACGTCGATCCCCGTGTACGCCTCGGTCGGCTCGCCCTCGGGCGTCAGCTCGCCGTACGCGTGCAGGGCGGCGTTCACGTGCCCCGGCACGTCGATCTCCGGCACGACGCGCACCCCGCGCGCCGCGGCGTACGCGACGAGCGCCTCGTACTCCTCGGTCGTGAAGAAGCCGCCCGGGTCGCCGTCGACGGCGGTGCCGCCCGAGCGCGCCGCGAGCGCCGGGCGGGACGGCAGGTCGAGGCGCCACCCCTGGTCGTCCGACAGGTGCAGGTGCAGCACGTTGAGCTTGTACGCGGCCATCAGGTCGACGACGACGCGCAGCTCGTCCGGCCCGAAGAAGTGGCGGGCGACGTCGACGGAGAGCCCGCGCCAGCCGTGCGCCGGCGCGTCCTCCACCACCACCGGCGGAGCCACGAAGGCGCCGTCCTCCCGGCGCAGCAGCTGCTGCAGGGTCGCCAGCCCGCGCACGAGCCCCTCGGGCGAGCCGGCGGAGACCTCCACGCGGTCCGGGTCCACCTCCACGCGGTACTCCTCCGCGCCCAGGCCCTCCGCCAGGCGCAGGGCCACGTCGCCGGGCTGCGTGGGCTCCGCGACGTCGCGGTACCGCACCTCGACGGTCGCGCCGGTGGCGCGGCTCAGGACCTCCGCCGCCAGCACGCCGAGCGAGACCTCGGCCGGGGAGACGCCCACGGTGACGGTGGTGCCGGCCGAGACGACGAACGGCGCCCCGTCACCCACGCGCACCGAGCGGGGAGCAGGGACCAGTCGCAGGCTGGTGGCGGGAGCGGGCACGGGAGTCCTTCCGGACGACGGGACGACGACGGGCGCACTCCGGCCCGGCCCCCGGGACCAGTGTGCCGCCTCGGAGCCACCGCCGGGGGCGACGCGCGGGAGGCGCGGGACGCCGCGAGCGGGCCCGCGACCAGCGCGTCCGCGACGGTCGGCCACCGGTCCGCGCCTGCTGCTGGGAGCCGGCTGGTCACGGGCCGGACGCGGCCGGGTCACGGACCGGACGCGCTCGGGGCGCCACGGCAACGATCCGGTCTCCTTCCGCCCGGAACGCCCCCGCTGCGGGCACGCGCCCCACTACCGTCCAGCCATGCGGGCACTGATCGGACGGGACGTGACAGGGCACCCGGTGGCGCGCGGCCGCCTGGGTGACGCGGTGGGACCGCGCGCCGGGCGGCCGGGCGGGTGGCGGGACCGACGTGCGGCGCGCGCCGCCCTCGGCCTCACGCTGCTCGCGGTCCTCGTCGCCGGCTGCAGCAACGGCGGGGCCGACTCCGGCGGGGCGTCGATGACGGACACCCGCGCGTTCTCCGGCGAGGACTCCGTCGCCGGCGGGGGCGACGCGGGCGCGGCAGCGGCCGATGTCGGGGACGACGCCGCGGCCGACCCCGGCGCGGACGCCGCGGGGCGCCAGGTCGTCACCACCGGCGACGTCGCGCTCACCGCGTCCGACCCGCGCGGCGCGGCCGACGGGCTCGTCGCCCTGGTGGAGGAGGCCGGCGGCCGGGTGGACGCGCGGCAGGAGTCCTCCGCGCGCGCGGAGGACGGCACCGACGCGTCCGCCGACCTCACGGTGCGGGTGCCCGCGGACGACGTGAGCGACCTGCTCGACGCGCTCGAGGACCTCGGCGACGTGCAGGACGTCGACCTCCGGTCCGAGGACGTCACCGCGGCGGCGCAGGACCTCGACGCCCGCATCCGGGCGATGCGGCTGTCGGTCGCCCGCATGGAGGACCTGCTCGCCGGTGCCGCCACGCAGGCGGACGTCATCAGCGCCGAGAACACCCTGACCGAGCGGCAGGCGGCCCTCGAGCAGCTGGAGTCCCAGCGGGCGCGCGTCGCCGAGCAGGTCGCGCTCTCCACCCTGCACGTCATGATCTGGAGCGACGGCGCGCCCGCCCCCACGACGGACGAGCGGACCGGGTTCCTCGGTGGGCTGGCGGCCGGCTGGGAGGCGCTGGTCGGGGTGCTCGGCGTCGCGCTGCTCGTGCTCGGGGCGCTCGTGCCCTGGCTCGCGGTCGCCGCCCTGGTGGTCGCCGCGGTCGTCGCGGTGCGCCGGGTGCTGCGGCGCCGGGGCGCGCGGCGGGGGCCGGACGCGGGCGGGCCGGACGCGGGCCGGCCCGACGCCGGGGAGCCCGGGGGCGGCACGGCAGGCCCGCACGAGCCGGCCGTGGTGGGCGGGGCGCGGGACTGACGGCGGCCGGCCCGACGGGTCGGGCGGGGACGCGGGTCGGCGGGCACGCGGGTCAGGCCGGCCCGAGGGGTCAGGCCGAGACGCGGGTCAGGCGGGGACGGTCGCCCGCTCGTCCTCCGGGTCGGTGGCGGCCAGCCGGCGGGCGATCACCGCGCACGTCGCGAGCTGGAGCTGGTGGAACACGATCACCGGCAGCGCGACGCCCGCGGCCGCGACCGGCCCGAACAGCACGCTCGCCATGGGCAGGCCGGTCGCGAGGCTCTTCTTGGAGCCGCACATGAGCAGCGCGATGCGGTCGCGGCGTCCGAGGCCGAGCAGCCGCCCCCCGGTCCACGTCGCCAGCAGCATGAGGGCCAGCAGCACCGCGCACACCACGAGCAGCACCGCGAGCACGCCCACGGTGAGGTCGTCCCACACGCCCGACCGCTCGGCCTCGGACACGGAGCCGTACGCGACGAGCAGGATCGTCCCGCGGTCCGTCAGCAGGGTCACCGGCCGGTGCGAGCGCACCCAGCCCCCGATCCACGGCTGCAGCACCTGCCCGGCGACGAACGGCAGCAGCAGCTGCAGCAGCGTGGCGCCCGCCGAGCCACCGACGGGCCCGCCGGCGCGCGACATCAGCAGGCCCACCAGCAGCGGGGTCAGCACGATGCCGAGCACGTTCGACACGGTCGCCCCGGTGATCGCGCCGGCGATGTTGCCGCGGGCGATCGACGTGAACACGACGGACGACTGGATGGTCGACGGCAGCAGCGACAGGTACAGCAGGCCGGTCTGCAGGTCGCCCGGCAGCACCGACTCGGGCAGCAGCTGCGCCGCGAGCCCGAGCACCGGGAACAGCACGTACGTCGAGGCGAGCATCCCGCCCTGCAGCCGCCAGTTGCGCAGCCCCGCCCAGACGTCGCTGGTCGCCATGCGCGCGCCGTAGAGGAAGAACAGCAGGACGACGGCGCCGGTGGTGACGTGGTCGAGCCCCGTCGCAAACCCGCCGGACGCCGGGGCCAGCAGCCCCAGGACGAACACGGCGACGATCATGACGACGAGGGGGTCCACCCACGTCCGGACGGCGGACCGGGCCCGGGACCACCGGCCCGGTCGGGTCGGGGTCGCGTCGGGCACCGGGACATTCTGCCACCGGCGGGTCCGCCACCCCGCCGGAGGGCGGGACCGGCCCCGTCCTGCGCCGGGCGGCCGGTCAGCCCACCGGGACGACGTCGTAGGTCAGGTGGGCGAACTGCCCGAACTGCTCGACCGTGCGCAGCCGCAGCCGGTCCGCCCCGACCGTCCGCGGCAGCACCGGGGCCCCGCCGGTGAGGGCGGCGGGTGCGACGGAGAGCTGCACCTCGTCGAGCGCCCCCGCGTCGAGGAGCTGACCGGCGAGGTCGCCACCGCCGACGAGCCACGCGTCCCCGTCACCCGCCGCCTCCCGGATGCGCGGCAGCACCTGCGCCACGGGCCCCCGCACGAACCGCACGTCGACGCCCTCGGGCACCGGCAGCTCGCGGGTGGTGAAGACGAACAGCGGCCGCCGGCCGAAGTACCCGGGCCACCGCTCCGGGTGCGCGACCAGGTCCTCGTGCTCGACCACCCACTCGTACGTCGTGGACCCCAGCACCAGCACGGTGACGCCGGCCAGGAACGCCTCCTGGTCGGGCGCCACCGAGTCGTCCACGGCGAACAGCCAGTCGAGGGAGTTCCGCTCGTCGGCGATGTAGCCGTTGAGGGTCGTGGCGGTGTTGTAGATCGTCCTCATCGCGCGACCGTAGCGCCGGGGTACGACACCCCCGGGCGGCGGTCGGCGGTCAGAACCCGACGGCGTCGGGGGTCACGGACCGGCCGCGCCGCCCCGGCCACTCCATGCCGGACGCGGCGACGGAGTCGAGGAACCCGATGACGACGGCCGGCTCCGGCAGGCCGTACTCGGAGAGGTCGACCATGGTGTGGGCCCCCGCGACCAGCGCGACGTCGTAGCCGCGCACCACCGCGCTGTGCAGGGTGCAGCGGATGCACTGCTCGCTCGACGCCCCGACGAGGACGATCTCGGCCGTCCCGAGCCCGGCGAGGGTCTGCTCCAGCGTCGTGCCGGCGAACGCGTCGCCGAACGACTTCTCCACGAGGGCCTCCCCGTCGGCCGGCCCCAGGCCGTCGACCCACTGCCAGGGCGGCGTGCCCCGGACGAGCTCGTCGTCGTGGTGCTGGACCCACACGACCGGGACCCCGGTGGCGCGGGCCCGCGCCACCAGGTCGGTGACGGTGGCGAGGACCTCCTCGCGCCGGTGGGCGCCGTCGATCACGCCGTGCTGCAGGTCGACGACCACCAGTGCGCGGCCGTCCCGTCCCTCGAGGGTGGACATGCGTCTCCGTTCCCGTGCTACGCCTGGGCGCCCCGCGGCTCCGAGGGCTCCACGACCCGGCGGACCAGCCAGGCCCACGTGCCGAGCTGCCGCACCCGCTCGAACCCGTGCTCCTCGAAGAGCTCGACGGAGGCGACGAACAGGAACCGGCCGTGCGCGACCCGCCCGGCCGTGATCTCGGGGGTGGCCTCGACGGTGCCGCCGCCCTCCCGGCCGATCATGTCGAGCGCGCCGGCGAGGGCGGCCCGGGCGATGCCCTCGCGGCGGTGGCGCGTGTCGGTGTAGAAGCAGGAGATCCGCCAGTCGGGAGGCGTCGACGGCTCCTTCTCGTACGCCCGCCGGTGCTGCGCGAGCAGCGGCAGCTCGTCGAGCCGGCCGTACTTGGCCCAGCCCTGGGCGCGACCCTCGTCGTCGAGCACGAGCGCCGCGTGCGCCCGTCCGGCGCGCACCAGCTCCTCCTTGGTCGCGCGCTTGTCGATCCCGCGGACCTCGTGGAACGACCGCCCCTCGGGCGTCGCGTGGTGGCCCAGGCACCAGCACCCGCCGAACACGCCGCCGTTGCGCTCGACCAGCTCGGCGAAGGCGTCCCAGGTCTCCCCGTCGAGCGGGCGCACCGTCCAGGAGGGCGTCGCGGCCCCGCGCCCGCTCGCGGCGGTGCCGGCCTGCGTCTCGGCGACCATGTCGCACCTCCCCCGGGGCGCCGGCCCCGCGTAGGCTCGTCCCGACTGATCCACTTCCTTGGATCAGTCAGCGTAGAGGAGTGATCCACCGATGTCGAGCAGTCAGCAGCTCCCCGGGTACCCGCTCGCCGACCGGCAGGTGGTCCGCGACCCGCGGCAGGTCCGGGCGATCTTCCACCCCCTGCGCGAGGTGCTGCTGGAGCTCCTGCTCGAGCGGGCCGCGAGCGTGCAGGAGCTCGCCGCGGCCGCCGGGAGGCCCAAGAGCACCGTGGCCCACCACGTCAAGGTGCTCGCGGACGCCGGCCTGCTGACCGTGGTCCGCACCCGGACGGTCCGCGGGCGCGAGGAGTCGTTCTACGGCCGGACCGCCCGGCTGTTCACCGTCGGGGACGTCCGGGTCGAGCCGCGCGCCGACACCCCCGGCTTCTTCGAGGCCGCCGCGCGCGACGCGGAGGCGGCCGTCCGCGACGACGACCTGCGCGGCCTCACCCGCTACGCCTGGATCGACGCCGGGCGGGCCGCCGAGTTCTGGGACCGCGTCCTGGACCTCGTCGGGGAGTACGCACAGCTGCCGCGGACCTCCGCCGGGTCACGCGCGTACGCACTGCTGACCGCGATGTACCCCACCGAGCACCCGCGGCTCGCGCCCGAGGAGGAGCCCGCCCCGCAGGAGCCGGAGGCCGGGGGGAACTGAAGCTGGGGACGGCCGGCGCCAGACGCGCGGCGCCGGACGCACTCGCCGGATGCACGAAGGGCCCGCCGTGACCGGCGGGCCCTTCGTGTGCTGCTGGTGGAGCTGAGGGGATTCGAACCCCTGACCTTCTCATTGCGAACGAGACGCGCTACCAACTGCGCCACAGCCCCTTGAGCGGTGAACAGCGTAGCACCCGGTGAGGGGTGCTCACGACACCGCGGTGCGCGGCTACTCGCCGGCCGCGCGACGCCGCGCGAGCACGGCGTCCAGGTCGATCGACCCCGTCGGGGGCTCCGGCGCGGCGAGCGGCTCGGCGGCCCGTCCGGCCTCCGCCACGGCGGGCGCGGCGCCGGTCTCCGCGGGCTGCTCGGCGGCCGGGGCCTCGGCGGGCGCGCCCGTCGCGACCGGGGCGAGGTCGCGGTCGGCGACCGGCGTGCGCGCCGGAGCGGCGTGCGTCGAACCCTCGACCTCGCCCAGCGGAGCCGGCTCGCGGCGCGGTGCGGGCGCCTTCATCGCGTAGGTCGGCCGCGGCACGGCGACCGGGGACCACGTGTCGCCCTCGCGCCCGCCGTCCCGGACGGGACGCCCGGCCGGCGCCTCGTCGACGCGGACGCGGGTGATCGCCTGGGTGTCCGCCGACGAGGGGTGCACCGCGCGACCCGCCGCGTGCGTCCGGGCCGGGCGGGACGCGCGGGAGCGGGCGACCTCGTGCGCCTCGGCGATCCGCCGCTCCCACTCCACCTCGGCGGCCTGGCCCTGCACGACGGCGCGGCGGCCGAGGCCCAGCACGGTCGCGAGCAGCACGGTCGGCACCAGCCCGGCGAGCACGCCGACGGCGGTCGCCGCGACGACGACCCACCCGGCGGCCGTCGCCACGAGCAGCGCGCCCGCGAGCACCCCGCGGCGGCGGGCGGCGGCGCCACGGCGGGCGGTCGCCGCGGCGTGGGCGGCCTGGAGCTGCGCGGCGCGGCGGGCTGCGTCGGCGCCGATCCTGTCCTGGGTCCCGTGCGGTCGGTCCACGTCCGTGGCTCCTCTGTCCGTTCCGGCGAGCCGGGTCCCCGTGCCCGGGGTGAGCAACCCGGCTCGCTTGTCCACCGGGCCGCAGTCCTGCCGGACCCCCCGTGCCGCGTCCGGACGCCGGCGCCGACCCGACCCCGCGGGGCCCGTCACCGCCAGCACCCGCAACGCGTCGGAGAACCGGTCGTCGGTCCGCGACTCGAGCAGCTGCTGCCGGTGCCGCAGCTTGTGCGGCACCAGGTACGCGATCCACAGGACGACCACCGCGAGGGCGGCCGGTCCGGCGAATTCGTACACTCCACGACGGTAGGGGCCGCGCGCGCGGTGCGACCGGACCCGTCGCGGCGTGTCCGCGGGGAAATCACACCGGTGTGATTCCCCGGTCCCGCGCCCGGCCCGTCAGGCGCGCGGCGTCCGCGCCGCGTGCCAGCGCGCGAGCAGCCCGCCGGGGACGTCCTCCGTCGTGAGGGCGAACGTCCGGTGGTCGCACCACCGGCCCTGGATGTGCAGGTAACGCTCACGCAGGCCCTCGTCGCGGAACCCCAGCTTCTCCACCACGCGCAGCGACGGGCCGTTCTCCGGGCGGATGTTCACCTCGACGCGGTGCAGCCCGAGGCCCGCGAAGCAGTGGTCCGTCGCGAGCGCCACCGCCGTCGGCGTGATGCCGCGCCCCGCCACGTGCCGCGCGATCCAGTACCCGATCGACGCCGAGTACAGCGAGCCGTACGTGATGCCCGAGACCGTGAGCTGCCCGACGAGCTCGCCCTCGTGCTCGACGGCGAACGGCAGCGACGACCCCGAGCGGGCCTGCCGGTCGAGCGTCCGCACGAACTGCGGGAACGTGGGGCGCCGCCCGCTGAGCGGCTCGGGCGAGGTCGCGTCCCACGGCTCCAGCCACGCGGCGTTCGCGGCGCGCAGCCGCATCCACACCGCCTCGTCGGTGCGGCGCAGCGGCCGGAGGGCCACGTCGCCGTCGGTCAGCACGACCGGCCAGCCGCGCGGCATCAGCCCTCCAGCACCAGGCAGTGCACGACCTGCCCGGCCACGACGGCGGTGTCCTGCTCGCCCACCACGGCCAGCGCGTTCGCGTGCGCGAGCCCGGTCACCGACGGCACACCGGGGTCGCCCACCGGCGTCACGCGGTAGCCCTCGCTCGGCGACCCCACGACGGCGGCCGGCACGAACTGGCGCACGCCGGCCGGCGACTCCCAGCCCACGTCCGCACGCGCCGCGACCGACGGCCGGAACAGGTCGGTGTGCCCCGCCATCGCGCGCAGGGCGGGGCGGACGAACACCTCGAACGCCACCTGCGCGGCGACGGGGTGGCCCGGCAGCGCGAACAGCGGGACGGCCCCCGCGCCACCGCCCACCGTCCCGAAGCCGTGCCGGTAGCCCGGCGCCATCGCGACCTGGTCGAACCGGACGGTGCCCAGCGGCGCGAGCACGTCCGCGAGCGTGTCGTGCTGCGACTCCGACAGCCCCCCGGTCGTCACCACGACGTCCGCGCGCACGAGCTGGTCCTCGAGCGCCTCGCTCAGCACGGCGCGGTCGTCCGTCACCACGCCCACCCGCACCGGTGTCGCTCCGGTGTCGCGGACGGCCGCCTCCAGCGCGTGGCCGGCGGCCTCGTAGACGCCGCCGTCGCGCCGGGGCGTGCCCGGCTCGGTCAGCTCGGACCCGGTCGAGACCAGGACCACGCGCGGGGCGGGGTGCACGCGCAGCCGCCCCCGGCCGCTGGCCGCCGCGACGGCGAGCTGCCGAGCGCCCAGGCGCGTCCCCGCGGCCAGGACGACCGACCCCCGGGCCGTGTCCGCGCCGGCAGGCCGCACGTTCACGCCGGGCACGGGCAGCCGGTGCAGCGTCACGCGCACGGCCCCGCGGTCGGTGTCCTCCGCGGCGACGACGGCGTCCGCACCCGCGGGCACCGGCCCGCCCGACGCGATCCGCACCGCCTGGCCGGGCGCGAGGCGCAGCGCGGCGGGATCCCCCGCCAGCACGTCGTGGGCGACCGGGAGCACCGGCGCGCCCGCACCGTGCAGGTCCCCGCTCGCGACCGCGTACCCGTCGCACGCGGCGACCGGCCGCGAGGGCACGTCGGCGGGGGCGACCAGGTCCTCGGCGAGGATGCAGCCCGCCGCGTCGGAGAGCACGACGTCGAGCGGGGACACCGGGCCCACCGCGGCCAGCACCGCCGCGAGCTGGTCCTGCACGGATCTCATGCCCGCATTCTGCCCGGCGGGCGCTGCGGCGGGCGCACGCACCGCGCCGGGGACGGCCCGCCCGCGGGTCCCGCCCGGGGCTCGCGCCGACGCGCTGTCCGCCGTTGGTCCTGCCGCGGCCCCCGGGCGTTTGCGACACTAGGGGCATGAGCGCCGTCGCCCAGCCGTACCCGCACGTCTCCGAGGGCAGCACGGTGACCGAGGTGAAGGACGAGTTCCGGGCCCTCCTGCGCGCGGCCCGGCAGGCACGGTCGGCCCGGAGGCGCACGGAGTCGGCGGACGCGTTCGTCGACGTCGTCGAGACGATCCCCGCCCTGGCCGACGCCCGGTGCGTCGCGGTGTACTCGGCGCGACCCACCGAGCCCGACACCGGCCCGCTGCTCGACTCCCTCGCGGGGCGGCAGATCGAGGTGCTGCTGCCCGTCCTCGGCGCGGGGCTGCAGCGCGAGTGGGCGCGGTACGCCGGCCGGCACGACCTGCTGCAGCGCGCACCCGGACGCCCGCCGGAGCCCTCGACGCCGTCCCTCGGGGCGGAGGCGCTCGCGGAGGCCGACGTGATCGTCGCCCCGGCGCTCGCCGTCGACACGTCCGGGACCCGCCTCGGCCAGGGCGGTGGCTGGTACGACCGCGCCCTCGCCCACGCACGCCCCGGCACCCCGGTCATCGCCCTGGTGTTCGCCGAGGAGCTCTACGACGCGGAGGTCCGTCCCCTGCCGCGCGAGCCCCACGACCGCAGGGTCGACATGGTCGCGACCCCCGAACGCTGGTACCACCTGGGCGCCTGATCGCGCCCGCTCCGGGGGAACATCCCGGGGGCGCGTATCATTGGCACTCGGACACGGAGAGTGCCAGGCCCGCCGCCGACCACCGCGCGGACGACCGGCCCCTCCCCCACCAGGTCACGTCATCCGCGGGAGACAGCAGTGCCCACCTACTCGTACACCTGCACCGAGTGCGGCCACGCCTTCGACATCCACCAGTCCTTCAGCGACGCGGCGCTCACCGAGTGCCCGAGCTGCGGCGGCCGGCTGCGCAAGGTCTTCTCCGCCGTCGGCGTCGTCTTCAAGGGATCGGGCTTCTACCGGACCGACTCCCGGTCCGGCCGGACCTCGGGCTCGAGCAGCTCGTCGTCGTCGAGCACCACGTCGTCGGGCAGCTCGTCGTCGGGCAGCTCGTCGTCGGGCGGGTCGTCGTCGGGCGGGTCGTCGAGCACGTCGACGTCCTCGACGTCCTCCTCCTCGTCCGCCGCGAAGCCCGCCGCCGGCTGAGCCCGAGCGGTCCCGCCCGCGACGCGGGCACCCGCTCCTCCACAGGACGCCGCACGGCGCGCCGTCCCCACCCGCGCCCGCCGCGGCCGGACGGGTCGCTCCCCCGCGCCTAGCGTCGCGGCATGCCCCTGACCGGTCGGATCTCCCCCGCCACCCGGCGGGCGCTGCGGCTGCTCGCCTGGCGGGCCCGGCGCCCCCTCGCCGCCCTGTGCGCCGCCCTCGCGGTGGTGGCCGTCGTCGAGCAGGTGCGGCCGCCCGACCCGCCCACCGTCGAGGTACCCGTCGCCGCCCGGGACCTGCCGGCCGGCGCCGTCCTGCGGCCGCGGGACGTCCACCTGCAGCAGGTCCCGCCGGCGCTCGTCCCGCACCGCGACGTCCCGCGAGCGGACGACGTCACGGGCCGCCCGCTCCTCGTCGCGGTGCCGCAGGGGCTCCCGCTGGTGCCGGAGCTGCTCGCGGACGAGGCCGCCGTCCCGCCGGAGGGCACGGTCGTGGTGCCCGTGCGGTTCGCGGACGCGGGCGTGGCCGCGCTGCTCCGCCCGGGCGTGCTCGTCGACGTGGTCGCCGCGCCCGTCCTGGACGGCGACGAGCCGGAGCGCGTGGCGCGCGGCGCCGTCGTGCTCGCCCCCGCGGGCGGCGGCGCCGGGGACGCCGCGGGCGGCGCGGCGGACGGGCCGGGAGCGGCTGCGGCTGACGGGGGCGACGGCCTGCGCGACGGGTCCGCCGCCGACGGGCCGGTGCTGCTCGCGGTGCGACCGGACGAGGCCGTGTCCCTGGGGGCGGCCGCATCCTCCCGGGTGCTCGGTGCGGTCATCGTGGGATGATGCCCGGACCACCCGGCACCGGACGTGCTCACGACGGGCACCGGAGGAGTTCACGACATGAGCGACGCACTACGCCAGGGCCTGCGCAGCACCACGGAGCGCGCGCGGGGCCTCTCCGGCGTCTTCCAGGGGTTCAAGGACTTCATCTCGCGGGGCAACGCCGTCGAGCTCGCGGTCGGCGTCGTCATCGGCGCCGCGTTCGGCGCGGTGGTCACGGCCGTGCAGAGCGGGCTGATCGGCCCGCTCATCGCCATGATCTTCGGCAAGCCGGACATCTCCGAGCTCTGGGTCATCAGCGGCCGGAACGACGCCGAGATCAACGTCGGCGTGATCCTCAACGCGCTGCTGCAGTTCCTCATCACGGCGGCGGCGGTCTACTTCGTCATCGTGCTGCCGCTGAACAAGCTGGCCGAGCGCCGCAAGCGGGGCATCGAGGCCGAGCCGGCCCGCCCGTCGGAGGACATCCTGCTGCTCCAGGAGATCCGCGACCTGCTCGCCGCCGGGCAGGGCGCCACGCCGCCCCCGGCCCCGGGCGCGCCTCCGGCCGCCTCGGGTCCCGGCGCGCACGCCGCACCGCAGCCCCCGATCTGACGCCGGCCGGCACCGGCACCACGCGGTGCCGCCTGTGCGCGACACCTGACCGCCACCCGGGTCGGTGGGACACTGGCGAGGTGACCACACCGCCGACCGAGCCCCGACCCGCCGCCACGCCCCCGACCCGCCGCGCGGTGGACGACGCCCCCGTGATCCCGGGGCGCAGCGCCGACGACTCGGACACCGGCTGGGGCGACGAGCGGTCGGACTCGAACGACGACCGCCTGCTCCGGGACGTCCCGCCGCACTGGTGACCGCGAGCGGCCGGGCCCGGGCGTCATCTCCGACGCCCGCCCCTCCGCGCTCGCAGGGGACACCCGCCGCGCGCTGGCCGTCCCATCCAGGCGCCGGCACACGGTCGCGATCGCAGCGGTCGCCCGCCGCACGCTCGCGATCGGAGCGGTCGTCCGCCGCAGCGCGCGGTCTCAGCTGCCGCTGGTCGCCCGCCGCACGGCCGCCGCGACCACCGAGTCGACCCGCGCCCCGCGCCGCGTGACGCCGAGCTCCCGGCGCAGCGCGGCGCCCAGCTCCTCCGGCGTCCGCTCGCTGCCGTCCGACACCAGCCAGGCCACGAGGTCGTCGAGCTGGTCGTCGGAGTAGGCGCTGATCGGCAGGCCCGGGCGCACGTCGGGCCGGGGCCCGCCGGGCACCGCCAGCGTCGGCTGCACGGCGCGGACCGCGCCGGTCATGGGAGCCGCGGCCTCCATGACACCGGGGATCTGCGAGGCGGTCGCGGGGATCGGGGACGTGGACGGGCGCGGCCCGGCGGAGGCACGCTCGGCGGCAGGACGGGCGGGCGAAGCGCCCGTGTCCGTCCCGCCCTGCGCCTGCGCCGTCGCACCCGGGCCCGTCGCATCCGAGCCCGTCGCAGCAGGGGCCGGCGGCGGCGTCCACGTCGCCCCGGCGGCGCCACCCGGCGCCGACGCGGTCGGGGCCGGGGACCGGACCTCCTCCGGCGCGCCGGTCGGGGTGCTCCCGGCCTCCCGGTCCGCCGCCACGGCAGGTGCGCGGACCTCCTCGGGCCCGGTGACGCCCGCGTCGGCGCCACGGCCGCCCGGAGCCGGCACGCGGACCTCCTCCGGGCGCGCACCCCCTCCGGCGGGCAGCCCGCCGGTCGGCGGCACCGCGAACCCGGTGAGCGTCGGGGCCGGTCCGCGGCCGTCGTCGTCGAGCAGCGGCGCCTCGGGGACGAGCAGTGGCGCCTCGGGCACGAGGAGCAGGCCCCGGCGGCGCTCGGCCTCGGCCTCGGCGATCCGGCGGTCGGCCACGGCGTGCAGCGCGCGGCGGATGCGGTCGACCTCGGAGGCGGGGTCGAGGAACGCGGCTGCGGACCACACGCGCAGCACGCTCCACCCGAGCCGCTCGAGGCGCTCGGCGACCTGCCGGTCGCGCACCCGCACGCTCGGCTCCCCCAGGTACGCGTCGTCGTCGGTGAGCACGGCGACCAGCAGCTCGCCCGGCAGGTCCGGGTGCCCCACGGCGAGCGGCAGGTGCAGGCCGCCGGGCAGCCCGTGGTCGAGCTCCACGACGAGCCCGTGGCGCCAGAGCCGCTCGGCGAGGTCGACCACCAGGCGGTCGGGCTCGGCGGTGGCGTCTTCCCGGGTCGCCGGGGCGGCGTCCGGCAGGGGCGTCTCCGGCACCGCCGCGTCCGCGGACGTGCCGGCGTCGTGCCCCGCGTCGTCGGTCGCACCGGCGACGACGCTGCCACCGGCGGCCTCGTCGACCACCACCGGCTCCACCGCCGTGTCCGTCTCGCCCGCCGCACGCCGCTCGGCGAACCGCAGCAGGTCGGCCAGCAGCCGGGGCCCGGGTCCGCGCAGGCGCTCGGGGTCGATGTCGGCCGTGGCGAAGCAGGACACCACGTCGAGGCGGTGTCGCGTCACGCCGAGCGCCGCGAGCAGCAGGGCGTCGCCACCGGGACCGCTGATCGGCCCGAACCGGTGCAGCACCCGGCCGTGGGGCGTCCGCCCGAACCCGAGCGACAGGATGAGCGCGTCGCGGCGCAGCCCGGCGACGTTCGTGAGGTCCGTGACCACGAAGGGCTCGGGCCGGGACCCGTCGAGGCAGGCGGCGAGCGACGGCGAGTCCCGCACCTGGGCGAGCACCGCCTCGCGCACCTGTGCGGTGTGCAGGGCGGAGGCGGTGACCACCGCGAGCGACTCCTCCGGGTGGGTGAGCGCGTGCTCGATGACGAGCTCGACCACGCGGTCGACGTCGGCGCGCGTGCTCTGCACGGCCCCGGAGCCGTCGGGCATGCCGGTGCCGTCGACGAGGTGGTGCCCGACGGCCGCCGTCGCGGTGGGCAGCGGGGTCGGCGACAGCACGTCGCCGTAGCCGTGGGCCGCGAGGAACGCCGTGAGGTACGGGTCGCGGCGGGACGCGTCGGCGCGCAGCGGGACCGTCGGCAGGACGTCCGCGAGCTCCCGCACGGCCGTGCCGGACGCGCAGCGGCGGTCGCCGACGACCACGACCTGGCGGCCGCGGGCGATGGCGGGCAGCGCGACCTCGACCGGCAGGTGCGCGGCCGCGTCGAGCACCACGAGGTCCACCGTGCGGGCCGGGGGCAGGACCTGCGGGACGAGCATCGGGGCGGCGGCGAGCACGGGGCGCAGCCGGCGCGCGACGTCCGGGTACCGCTCGAAGGTCTCCCGCAGGCCGGTGAGCCGGTCCTCGACGAGCTCGGCGAACAGCGCCTCGGTCTGGTCCGGGTGGGCCGCCATCGCGGAGCGCACGTGCGCCGCGGCGCGGGCGCGCACCGGGCCCGCGAGCGCCGCGGTGTGCGCGAGGTCGAACTCGCGGTACTCGGCGGCGAGCCTTCCCAGCGTCCGGCCGTCGTAGCCGGCGAGCGCAGGGTCGGCGGCGAGGACCTGCTCGAACACGGTGCTCCACCACGCGAGCTCGAGCTCGGCGGTCACCAGGTCGGCCGGGACGCGGCGGTCCGCGAGGTCGTCGAGGAGGTCCCCGAGGCCGTCCGCGACCAGCGACCGCACGAGGCGGGTGCGCCCGGGCAGGTCGGTGAGCGCGCCGGAGCCGGCCACGAGCCGGCGCATCCGGTCCAGCACGTCGGCGACGGGCCGGTGCAGCAGCTCCGCGCCCTCCGGGGTGCCGGCCAGCACCGGCGCGAGCGCGTCGAGGTCGGCCCGCACGGCGCGGTGCTCCGCCTCGATGTCCGCCAGGCCCTCGGGCAGCCGGGGCCAGCCGCCCGCCGGGCAGTGCGCCTGCCAGATCTCCCGCTGGCGCTGGACGTCGACGAGCGCCGCGTGGAGGTCGGCGACGGGCCGGCCGGGTCGCAGCAGGTCCTTGGCCTGCTTGCGCAGCCGACGGCGCAGCCAGTACCCCATCGGGCTGCCGTGCTCCGCGCGCCACGCCTTCGAGGCGGTGGCGGCCACCATGTCGGAGGGGCTGCGCTCGAACACCAGCGGCTGGAACACGTCGAGCGCCCCGCGGACCCCCGCGAGCACCTCGAGCTGCTCGGCCCACGTCGCGAGCGTCGTCGCGGGGGTGAATCCCGTGACGTCGGCGACCTCCGCGATCCGACGCTGCAGCGCCGGGAGCCCGTCGTCGCCCGCGAGCCGCTCCACCCGGCGCAGCGCGTCGGCCGCCTCGGCGTCGGAGAGCAGCACCGCGCCGTACCAGGGGGTGTCGACCGGACGCAGCGTGAACGCGCCGGCGCGCGCGGCCTCGGCAAGGTCCGCCGCGACGGCCCGGCGCCGGTCCGCGTCGAGCGCTCGCGCGACGTCCGGGCGCAGCCGCACCGTCGTCCGCGGAGCCGGGCGCTGGGCGGTCAGCCGCGCGAGCGCCTGGAACGCGTCGTACGCGGACGCCTCCCACGGCCGCCGCACCAGGTGCAGCGCGTCGACGTAGCCGCGCAGGCGCTCCCGGCGCTCGACGAGCCGGCGGCGCAGCTCGGCCGTCCCGGCGGGGTCGCCGGGGTCGACGTCCAGCGTCATGGCGCCCATGAGGCGGCGGACCGACGCGGCGCGCCAGGCGGCGTCGGGCGCCACGTCCAGCAGCACCTCGCCGACGCCGAGCCGCTCCAGCCGCTCCTGCAGCGCGACGGCCGCACGACGGTGCCCCGGCACGTACAGCACCGTGCGGCCGTCGGCGGCGGCGTCCGCGACCAGCGCGGCGAGCGTGCCGGTGACGTCGCTGTCGGCTGGGGCGTCGACGAACACGTGCGCCCCGCCGGCCACCACGTCGAGCACGTGCTGCTGGGCCGGGTCGAGGTCGCCCACGCCGCGCTCGGCCGCCGGGTCGCGGTCGCCGCGCACCGGGGACGGCAGGGGCACGGCGAGCGCCTCGACGGCCTCCGTGACGCCCGCGAGCGCCGCGACGACCTCGTGGCGCTCCAGCCCGGCCGCGAGCCGGTCGAGGTCGTCGACGAGCACCTGCCCCGGGTGGACGAACGTCCCCACGACGATGCGGTCCACGAGCTGGAAGTCGTCCAGCACGGCGGTCCCGAGCGAGGTGAGGCGGGCGACGGCGTCACGGGGGTCGAAGCCGGATCCGGTGAACGCGCTGCGGGCGACCGCACCGGGGTCCAGCAGGGCACCGCGCGACCGCAGCGCGCGCGCCAGCACCGGGTTGACCTCGAGCGACGGCTCGAGGGTCAGCTCGTAGTCGCTCTCCGCCGTGCCGCGGGCCGTCAGCGACACGGGACGCAGCAGCACGGGCGCGCGGACCTTGCGGGCGACCGTGGCCGGTCCCGCCGTGTCCTCCTCGGCACCCGCGGGCCGGGCGCCGCCGGTCTCGCGCGTCGCGGTCGCGATGGCGGCGACGTCGTCGGTGGCGACGTCCGGGGTGCTGTGCTCGGTCCAGGAGGCGACGCCGATCGCCAGGTACGTCGGCGCGATGCCGTACTGCTGCGCGTACGTGGCGGCCCGGGCCGCCACCGCGCGGGCGCGCCGACGGGCCGTGCCGAGGGCGGCACCCTCGCGCACGAGGTTCGACAGCCGCGTCTCCCGGCCGGCGAACAGCTGGGCGATACCGGAGGGGTGGGCGGCGGACAGGTCGAGCGCGGCGTCGCCGAGCAGCTCGACGTCCGCGAGCGTGGACCCGCCGGCCGCCTCGACGAGCGCCGCGCGCCACGTGCTGGTGGCGCCGGCGACGAGCTCCTCGGGCGCGGGGGGCTCGACGAGGACGGGGCCGGCGTCGGGCGCGGGGGCGTCGCCACCGGGCGTGGCGTGCCGCTCCGGCCGGGGTCCGGCGTCCTCGGTGCCCGTCGCGGGGGCGTCCGCGCGCGGCGCGGGGACGGCGGCCTCCGAGGAGGCGGCCGGCTGTCCGGTGGCGGGGCGGCGAGCGGGGACCTTCACCCGCAGCACGCTATCCGCCGTGGCTCGGGCGCAGGGTGTGACGCGCCGCCGTGCCGGGTGATCACGCGGATTCCGGCGGGTCGCGCAGGGGCCGGCGGCTCGGTCCGGGGCCCCGTGCGACCGGGGCCGCCGGTGCCGGACGGGAAGGCGTCCGCGAGGTGCCGGACCGGAAGACGCCCGCGAGGTGCCGGACCGCAGGACGCCCGCGAGGAGGCGCCGGGGACGGACCGCCCGCCGGGGGCCTGGACCGCGCTCGCCGGGTGCCTCACCGGCGGACCTCCGGGACGCCTGACCCGCGGCTCTGCGGGACTCCCGGCCCGGGACGTCATCGACGGTGCGCACCGCGCAGGGGGCAGGCGATGCGCACCGTCGGGACAGAACTATGGACCTGGGATGGTGCAGCGGTCAACAACCTGGCGTCCCCTCGGGTGAACGCTCACAGCGGGCGCGGCGGAGGGGGTCCGTCGTCGCAGGTCGGCGGACCCTGCCGTGACCGGGATCACGCTCGCCCGCCGGCGAACCGGCGCCCGACAGCGGGCCGGCGCCCACCCGGGGTGCCGATCCTCACCCGGGGTCCGATCCTCACCCGGGGGACCGATCCCGACCAGGGGGACCGACCCTCATCCCGGGGGACCGGTGCCCGGCGGGGGGCGGGTGCCGGGCACCGGGGCTGGTGGGTGCCGGTGGGGCCCGTCAGCCGCTGCGGACCCCACCGACCGGACCTTTCTAGGCCACCCACCCGACCCCTCAGGTGCCCCTGGGTGCCCGGGCGGGGCCGAGATGGGTACTGGGACCGCTCCCGTCAGGGGTTCCCGGGGGCCGATTGAGGGTTCCGACGCCGCTCGGTCCGTGCTGCACTGGGTAGTGCGCCCGCCCGTCCGCCGCGTTCGTCGGTGAGGAGGAGACCCGTGCCGGTCCCCGAGGAGTACGCCGTCACCGTCGCTGCCGGCTCGCTGCACGTCGAGGGGGCGACAGCCCGGCTCCCCCACCGCTGGACGGAGGGCGGCGTGGAGGTCCGTGGTGCGTTCACCGGCGCGCACCTGCTGCACCTCGCGGTCGCCGGCTGCGTCCTGAACGACCTGTTCCGCGAGGCGGCGGCGCTCGGGGTCCCGCTGGACGGTGCGGAGGTGACCGCCACCGGGGGCTTCGACACGGTCACGTGGGCGTCCACGGGTGTGGAGTACGCGGTGCGGTTGTCCGGCCCGTCGCCGGCCGAGGCCGAGCGGCTGGTCGCCGCCGTGGACGCGGTCGCGGAGATCCCGCGGGCGCTGCGCCAGGGCGTGCCCGTGCGGCGCGCGGACGGCCCGGACGTCAGCCCGCCCGCCACCCCGCGAGCTCCGCGCGCGTGACGTAGCCGAGCTTGCGGAGCGCGCGGCTCATGTGGTTCTCGACCGTGCGCACGCTCAGGTAGAGCCGGTCGGCGATCTGCCGGTTGGTGAGGCCCTCCCGCGCGAGGACGGCGACCTCCTGCTCGCGCCCGGAGAGCGGCTCGACGCGCACCAGCCGGGGCCGGGCGCCTCCCGGGTCCGCCGGGGCGATCCCCAGCAGGTCCTCCCCGGCCCGCACCAGCGCCGGCGCGACGTCGGCGCGCGTCGCGGCCAGGTGGCGGGCGACCTCCTCCACGTCGCGGTCCGCGACGGCCAGCAGCAGCCGCACGTACGGCTCGAGCAGCGGCACGGAGGTCCGCGCCAGCACCTCCCGCACGGTGGCGGCGCGCGCCGGGGTCAGGTTCGCCGGGCCGCCGACCCAGGCCAGCAGCGCCGGCTGCAGCAGGCCCGCCTCGGCGTACCGCTGCCCCGCCTGCCACGCGGTCTGCCCCGGAGCCGTGCTGTCGCCCGAGACGGTCGCGAGGGCGACGTGCGCGAGGACGCGCAGCGAGCGCACGAGCGGGTGGTACGACTGCGGGGTCTTGTCGAGCTCCCGCAGCAGCACCTGGGCCAGCGGGGGGTTGCCGGCGTGGGCCTGCAGCACCGCGCCGAGCGTCAGCCCGCGGCGGTGGAACGTCGTCTCGATCGGGCCCGCCGCGCCGAGCCGCAGCGACGTGCTCACGACCCGCCACGCGGCGTCGGGCTGCCCGGCGAAGTACAGGACCTCCGCCAGCACGCACGCGTGGACGCGGATGCCCAGCGCGTCCACCGCGTCGGAGGCGGCGTCGAGCAGCCGGCGCTCCCACTGCTCGGCCTCGGCGATCCGCCCGGACATCAGCAGGCTCTCGCCCCGCAGCGCCGCCCGGTAGTGCACGACCTCGGGGTCGGCGCCGTCGGGGGCGCCCGGCCCGCACGCCCGCAGCGCCTCGGCGGGCCGGCCCGCCTCGAGCAGGGCGGCGGCACGCACCACCTCCGGCCAGCCGCGGAGGAACCGCAGCGACGGGGCGTCCGTCCGCTCGTCGGCGAGCTCGCGCGGCGGGCGCCCCGCGGCCAGGTCGGCGACGAGCCGGCGCTTGAGGTCGCGCAGCCGCAGCAGCGGGCCGAGGTCGGCGCCGACGCGCGCGATCCCCGCCTCGGCGTCCTCGTCCGGGAGGCCCGCCCACGCCGCCCACCGCATGCGGTAGTACGCGTGGAGGACGCGGTCCTCGGCGGAGTCGCGCGCGCCCGGGTGGGTCCCCGCGAACACCGCCGCGAGCTGCTCGGTCGCGGGACGGCGCATGAGCAGCGCGAGGTAGGCGTTCGCGGTCGCGAGCGTGGGGGCGGCGACCCACGCGGAACGCCGGGCGGCCTCCTCGACGGTCGCCCGCTCCCGCACCAGGCCCGCGAGCTCGGCCGTCCACCTCCAGTAGGCGTCGTCCTGCCCGGGGGCCTCGCGGAGCAGGACGGCCGAGAGGTCGTCCTGACGGGGCCCGACCGGGGCGAACGCCGCGCCCGCGGCGGCCGTGACGCGGGCGGCCAGCTGCCGGCGGCGGACCGCACCGACCCGCGCACGCAGGGCGTGGGCGAGGGCCGGGGGCGCGACCCCGAGCACCTCCCCCGACCCCGGGGTCTCGTGGCTCACGACGCGGCCCGCGTCGGCGAGCTCGGCCAGGACCGGTGCGGGCACGAGGAGGTCCGCCACCTCGGCGGGGACGGGCCCCGTCGCCGCCAGGAGCTCCAGCCCCTCGACGTGCTCGCGCGGCGCGTCCGCGAGGAACGTGAACGCGACCGCCTCGACCGGGACGTCGGCCGCGTCGCCGGCGTCCACCCACAGCCCGTCCGTGCGGCGGACGGCCCCGGACGCCCGCGCGGCGTCGGCGAGCGCGACCACCGCGCGGGGGTTCCCCCCGGTCTGCGCCATCACGGCGGCGGTGAGCCCGGCGTCCGCGGGCGCTCCGAGCACGGCCGCGAGCAGGCCGGACACCGCCCGGAACCCGAACGGCTGCACGCGCACCACGGCGGGCGGGCGGTGCAGTAGCACCTCCCGGAGGGCCGCCGACCCGTGCAGCAGCGGGTCGGCCGTCGTGGTCGCGACCAGCAGGCACGGGGTGCGCCCGAGCACGCGGCGGACGACCGCCAGGCTCCCGGCGTCCACCCGGTCGGCGTCGTCGACCAGCAGGAGGCTGCGCCGGGTCGGCAGCTCCTCGACGAGCCAGTCCGCGAGCGCGGTCGCGTCCGGCGTGCGCACCGGCGCCGAGGCGTGGTCCAGCAGGGCCGCGAGGTCGCCGGGACCGGACGCCCGCAGCAGCACGGCGGTGGTCCCGCGACGCGACGCGTCGGTCAGCAGCGCCTCGAGCACGCTCGTCCTGCCCGACCCGCGCTCCCCGCGCACGAGGACGTCCCGGCCCCGGGGCAGCCAGCGCTGCACCGCCCGGACGGTCACCCCGAACCCCTCGGTCTCCACCGGCCCCCCGCGTCGTCACGCTGTCGCGATCGGCCAGCATGTCGCGCCCGGGACCACCTAGTCGGCGCCAGCCACCACCTACGCAGCCGCTCGTCCGGCGGTCAGCTGCGCGGCTTGAGGCGCAGCTCGGGGATGGGCGGCGCCGGCAGCGGCGGGTGGGGATGTCCCTCGACACGGCCGAACCGCGACGGGCCCGGGGCGGTGCCGGCGACCTCCGCCTGCCACCGTCCGCGGGCGGCGAGGACCTCGTCGTGGTCCCGGCCGATGAAGTTCCACCACATGACGATCCGCTCGCCCAGCGGCCGCCCGCCGATCAGCAGCACCCGGACGTCCTCGTCGCCCGCGCGCAGCGTCAGCGTGCGGGCGCCCGGCGCGCGGTAGAGCAGGTGGTGGAGCGGGGCCGCCACCCCGTCCACCTCGACGGTGCCGGTGTCGACCAGCACGCCGTGCTCGAAGAGGGGGTCGACCTCGAACGTGTGCGCCTCGCCGGCGCGCAGGCGCACCTCCGCCCCGAGCAGCGGGGCGAACGTCGGCACCGGGGACGTCGACCCGGCGAGCGAGCCGAGGAACACCTGCACCCGGCCGCCGGGCAGCGGCACGACCGGCGGCACGTGGTGGTCGAACGCCGGCGGGACGTCCCGGTGGGCCTCCGGGAGCACCGTCCAGAGCTGCACCCCGTGCAGCACGGTGGTGGCGTCCGTCGAGTCCTCGGAGTGGCTGATGCCGTGCCCGGCGGTCATGAGGTTGACCTCCCCGGGCCGGACCAGGCAGTGCGTGCCGAGGCTGTCGCGGTGCTCGATCTCCCCGGAGAACAGCCACGACACCGTCTGCAGCCCGGTGTGCGGGTGGGGCGGCACGCGCATCCCCCCGGTCGCCGCCACGTCGTCGGGCCCGTAGTGGTCGAGGAAGCACCAGGCGCCGACGAACGACCGCGCCCGCTGCGGCAGCGTGCGCCGCACGGTCATCGCGCGGATGCCGCCGAGCGGCACGTCGCGCGGCTCCAGCAGCTCCGTCCCCGCGGGCAGGCCGGCGCCGGCGGCGGGCTCGGCGACCGGCGTGCACACGCGCTCCGTCGCGACGGCCTCGAGGTTCGTCATGTCGCTCCCGGTGGTCGCGTGGCGGGGGCGACCAGGGTACGCCGGGAGGGCCCTGGCCCGGCGCCCCTCAGCGCCGCCGCACGAGCCCCCGCACCACGGCGACGGCGACGACCCCGCCGGCGATCCACGGGCCCGCGACGAGCAGCGGGTCGAGCACCTGGTGGCGCACGTCGACCCGCCCGCGGCGGGAGGCGACCGGGTGGTGCCGCAGCTCGGACAGCACGCCCGTCTCCGTGACCGGGTCGTCCGGCCGGGTGGACGCCAGCGACCGCAGGTGCGCGGTGGTCGACTCGACCCGGTCGGCGGCGATCAGGAGCAGCCAGTGCGCCGCGCGGCCCTCGCTGAACCGCTCGTACGCGTACCGGCGGACGGCCCCCGCCGGGCCGTGCAGCGGCTGCGCGGTGCCGAAGACCGGCGTGAGCCTCTCGTGCTCGATCGAGCGCTCCCGGGGGGACGTCTCGGGCTGCTGCTCGGGCAGGTCCCAGTGGGCGCCCGTCTCCAGGTCCGTCCGCTCCCGCGGGGAGGAGGGGCGGTCGGCGGGGTCGAGGTCGGCGCCCCAGCCGGGGATGCGGGCGCGGAGCTGCTCGGGGGTCTCCGGCAGCGGCGGCTTCTCGGCGCGGTACGGCATGGTCTGCCCCTCAGTCCTCGTCCGGGATGATGACCGGCTTGATGATCCCGTCGAGCTTCGACGACATCAGGTGGTACCCCTCGGCGATGTGCTCCAGGGGGATGCGGTGCGTGATGACGTCCGACGGCTTCAGGTAGCCGTTGCGGATGTGCTCGAGCAGGCGGGGCCACTGCCGTGCGACCGGCGCCTGGTTCATCCGCAGCGTCAGGCCCTTGTTCATCGCGTCGCCGAACTTCACCGCGGAGAAGATCGGGCCGTACGCCCCCATGACGGACACGGTCCCGCCCTTGCGGACGCCGTCGATCGCCCAGTTCAGCGCGACCGGGGACCCGCCCTGCAGCTTCAGCTTGGCGGCGGTGACGTGCTGGACCAGGTTGCCGTCCGCCTCGGCACCGACGGCCTCGATCACCCGGTCGAACCCCAGGCCGTCGGTGGCCCTCTTCATCTCGACCACGATGTCGTCGTGGTGGGTGTAGTTGCGCGTCTCGGCGTACGCGAACTCCTCCGCCTTGCGCAGCCGGTAGTCGAGCTGGTCGACCACGACGACCCGCCCCGCGCCCATGAGCCACGCGGACCGGGCGGCGAACAGGCCCACCGGGCCGGCGCCGAGCACCGCGACCGTGTCGCCCTCGGCGATGTCCGCGAGCTGCGCGCCGAAGTACCCGGTGGACAGCGCGTCGGTCATCAGGAGCGCGTCCTCGTCGTCCAGCCAGTCCGGGATCACCCGCGGTCCGACGTCCGCGAACGGCACCCGCACGTACTGCGCCTGGCCCCCGTCGTAGCCGCCGGTGGTGTGCGAGTACCCGTAGATCCCGCCGACGGCGGTCGCGTTCGGGTTCACGTTGTGGCAGTTCGAGTACAGGCCCCGCGCGCAGAAGAAGCACGTCCCGCAGAAGATGTTGAACGGCACCATCACGCGGTCCCCGACCTGCAGGTTCCGCACGGACGCGCCGACCTGCTCGACCACCCCGATGAACTCGTGCCCGAACGTGTGCCCGATCCGGGTGTCGGGCATCATCCCGTGGTAGAGGTGCAGGTCGGAGCCGCAGATCGCCGCCCGTACCACCTTCACCACCGCGTCGTTCGGGTGCTCGATCCCCGGGACGTCCTTCTCCTCCACGCGGACCTTGTACGGCCCTCGGTACACCATGGCTCGCATGGGCGGGCCCCCTCCCGATCGGTCCCCCCAGGGTGCGGAGCGTTCGGCCGGACCGCATCTCGGGGAGAATGGCGCGATGCAGATCCCGGGGGCGCAGGACGAGTCCGCGTGGCGGCTGTGCGTCCTGCTGTCGGCCACCGTGCTCCCGCCCGCGACGGCGGCGCTCCTCGTGGTCATGGCGGCCGGCGGGGCGGCCGCGACCCACCTCGTGGCCGTCGGCGCCGCAGCCGTGGGGCTGCACGTCGCCGCCTGGTGGGCTGCGCTCCGGCCGGTCGCGTCGTTCACGACCGCGGCGGCTGCCATGGCCCTGCTGGCGGTCGTGCCGGTGCCCGGCTGGTCGACCGGGGTGCTCACCCCGTCGTCCCTGTGCTTCCTGCTCGTGCTGTGGCGGCTGGTCGCGGCGGGCCCCGGACGGTGGGCGGGGCCGGCCCTGGGCGTCGCGGTCGCCGGAGTGGCGCTCGCGGAGGCCGCGTCCGTGCTGCGCGAGCCGACCGGGGCGGCGCTGCCGGTGTGGATGCCGCTGCTGGAGACGGCACTGCTCCTCGCCGCCGTGGTCGCGGTGTGGGGGTTCGCGCGTGCCGTGCGGGCGCAGCGCCGTCGCGCGGCGGACCGGGCGGCCGAGCGTCTCGCGCTCGCCCGGCGCACCGAGCGCGCCGAGATCCGCCGGGACCTGCACGACGTCATCGCCCACTCGCTCACGCTGGTCGTCGCCCAGGCGGAGGCGGCGCGGGTCGGGACGCGCGAGCCGGCGACCGCGCAGGCGCTCGCCCAGCTCGCGGACACGGCCCGCGCCGCGCTGCTGGGCCTGCGCGGGATGCTGCGGGTGCTCGACGCGGCTCCCAGCGCCGCAGGGGACGTCGTGCCGTCCCTCGACGGGCTGCCGGCGCTGGTCGCGGCGGCGGCGACGCCGCTGCACCGCGTGACGCTGACCGAGCGGGGCGACCGGCGCGTGATGCCGGCCGACGCCGAGTCGGCGGCCGTCCGGCTGGTCCAGGAGGGGATCACCAACGCGCTGCGGCACGTCGAGCCCCCGGTCGACATCGCGGTGGACGTGGACTGGCGGACCGACGACGGCGGTGACGGCGGCGGGAGTGACGTGGTCCGCGTGACGGTGCGGGACGACGGCGGCGCAGGTCCACGCCCGGCGGGCCACCCGGAGCCCGCCGCGGGGAGCGGCTCCGGGCTCGCGGGCGCGGCGCGGCGGATCGAGGCCGCGGGCGGCGAGCTGGCGGTGGAGCGCGGCCGGGGCTGGACGCTCTCCGCCCGCCTGCCCACGGTGGGCGCGACGTGACGCCGCCGGTGCGGGTGCTGCTCGCCGACGACCAGGCCCTGCTGCGCGAGTCGCTCGCCACCGTGCTGGCCGCCGACGGGCGCATCGAGGTGGTGGGGGCCGTGGCCGACGGGCGCGCCGCGGTGGCCGCCGTGCAGGAGCGCGCGGTCGACGTGGTGCTCATGGACATCCGCATGCCCGTCCTGGACGGCATCGCCGCCACCGAGCAGGTCGTGCGGCTCAGCCCGCGCACCCGCGTGCTGGCGCTGACGACGTTCGACGTCGACGAGCTGGTCCTGGCCGCGCTGCGCGCCGGAGCCAGCGGGTACCTGACGAAGGACGCCCGCCCCGGGGCGCTGGTCGACGCGATCTGCGACGTGGCCGCCGGGAGCTCCGCGTTGGCCCCCGCCGCGGCGGCGTCGCTGGTGGAGCACCTGCGGCGCGTGCCGGTGCCCCGGCCCCAGGCGGTCGCGCGGCTGTCGCCACGGGAGCGGGAGGTGTTCGACCTGATCGTCGCGGGACGGTCGAACGGCGAGATCGTGGCGCAGCTGCACCTCACGCAGAACACGGTGAAGTCGCACGTGCGGGCCGTCCTGACCAAGCTCGACCTGCGCGACCGGGTGCACGTCGTGATCTACGCGTACGACAACGGCCTGGCCGGTCCCCCTCACCCCGCGGGGTGAGGCCCGCCCGCCCGCCGGGGTGATGTGGCGGCGGCTCCCCCGCTGCGAGGGTCGACGGCGAGGGCCACCGTGGCCCGGCGAGGAGACCAGCATGACGTCCACCGGAAGCGCCACACCCGGCCGCGCCGCCCGCAGCGGGACCGAGGAGCACGCGTCCGACGACCGGGACCCGCGCCGCGTCCTCGCCTGGTTCACCGGGACGCTCGCACTCATCACGGCGCTCGTGCTCGTGCCGCTGTTCGTCGGCGGCGCGGACGCCGACACCTTCAACGCCGTCGTCCCGGGTCTGTCCTGGGCCCCGGCCCTGTCGGCGTTCGTGGCGCACCTCGGCAGCGGGCGCCGCACCCCCTTCCTGACGTGGACGGCGCTCCGTCCGCTGCGGACCGGCCGGGTGCTGCGGACCGGCGCGCTGGTGCTCGCCGTGTTCGTCGCCGTCCCGTCGGCGACCACCCTGCTGTCCGTCGTGCTGGGCGTGGTCGACTGGCGACCGGCCCCGGACGCCGCCGGTCTGCTGCCGCTGGTGCTGCCGCTCGCCGTGCTGGGCATGCTGACGGTCACCGGTGAGGAGATCGGGTGGCGCGGCGCCCTGCACACCACCCTCGCGCGGTACGGGCTGGTGCGCGCGACCGTGGGCATCGGCGGCCTGTGGACGCTGTGGCACCTGCCGCTGCTGGTCGCCTACCACCAGGGCGGGGCGATGGCCGGACGCGAGGTGGTCGCGACGACGGTCAACCTGCTGGTCGCCGCTCTCGTCCTCGGTGCGGCGCGGGCGCTGTCCGCCTCGGTCTGGCCGGCGGCGTGGGCGCACGCGCTGCTGAACACCACGCTCGTGTACGCCTCGTCGAACCTCGTCACGCCGGCCGCCGAGCTGTCCGACCCGGCGTTCTGGATGCTCCAGGTGGTGACGTGGGCCGTCCTCGGCGCCGCGGGGGTGCTCCTGCTGCGGGCTGCGCGGCGCGGCGGGGCAGGCGTCGGCGTCAGCCGCCGACCAGGCGCTCCTGCGGCACGCTGAGCCGCACGACGTCGCCCTCCACGGCCGCCACCTCGTCGCCCGCGGCGTACCGCGACCCGCCGAGAAGCCCGCCGCGGACGCGGACGTAGCCGAGCCGCAGCAGCCGGTCCCGCTCCCCCTCCGGCAGGTCGGAGTCCCGGCCGACGGCGTCGACCACCGCGCCCACCAGGCCGCCGACCCCTCCGGACCCGGTCGCGCGCTGGCCGTCCGCGGTCGCCGCGGCCGGGTCGCCGAGCGACACCTCCGCGACGGTCCCGACGTCCTCGCCGGCCGCGTCGAGGACCGTCATGCCCTCGCGCACGCCCGCGATGGGGCCCTGCTCGTCGTTGATCGGCACCGTCATCGTCACGTCCCCTTCCGTGGCGGGCCGATGGGGCCCCGTCGCCCCACCGGCGCCTCCACCCTCCGTCGGGCGGGTGGGCGCGGCAACCGGAGGTGCGCCCGGGGACGGTGCGGGCCCGGTCGGCAGCCGCACCGTCCCCGGGTCCTAGGCCCGCCGCCGGCGCGCCCGGACCGCGAGCGCCGTGCCGAGGGCGAGCAGCGCGAGCGCCACCGCGAGCGGCAGCACCACGTCCGCACCGGTGACGGCGAGCGGCCCGCCGCCGGTGACCACCGTGAGCGGCGTCTCCGCGAGGACCCGTCCCGTCTCGTCCCGCACCTGCAGGTGGTGCGCACCCGCCGGCAGGTCCGTCGGGACGGTCACCACGACGCTCGCGGCGCCGTCGACCAGGGCGGTGACCGTGAGGCGCCGGTACGTGGACGCGACGCCGATCTCGGCCTGGTCGCCGGGGACGTGCGCCAGGGTGACCGTCACGCGGTCCCCGGGACGCACCGTGGCGGCCGAGACCGTCACCGCCGGCGCGGGCTGCTCGCCCGGCCCCGGCTCCTCGCCCGGCCCCGGTTCCTCGCCCGGTCCGGGGCTCTCCCCCGGCCCCGGCTCCACGGCCGCGACCTCCACGGCGACCACGCGGGAGACGTTCCCGGCCCCGTCGGTCGCCCGCGCCTGGACGGTGACGGCGTCCGTGCCGGGCACGGTCACCGGCCCCGTGTACGCCGTCCACGCGCCGGAGGTGCCCCGCCGGTGCTCGACCGAGGCCACGCCGGACCCGCCCTCGTCGGACGCCGTCACGGTCACCACCCGGCCGTCCGCCGCGATGCTGACCTCGGGCGCCGTCGTGTCGGCCGGCGGGAGCTCCACCAGGCCCGTGAGGGCCGTGCCCAGCGCCGCGGCGGCCGCGTCGACGTCCTCCTGCGTCGTGCCGTCGGTCGCGAGCAGCGCCTTGGCGTGCTCGAGCGCGGGGAGCAGCGGCGCCCAGCTCTCCGCGGTGTACTGCCGGCTGTCCAGCGCGTCCGCCCGGGCGACCAGGTCCTCGAGCTCCCCGGTGGCGACGGCGATGCTCACCGCGCACCACACCAGCTCGTCGCCCTTGGCGTGGGTGAGCAGCACCCCCGTGCTGCCCGAGCCGCCGGTGGCGAGGTCCACCTCGATGCGGCCGTCCGCGTCGACCCGCGGCGTGCCCACGACCGACGCGACGGTGCCGTCGAGCGATGCGGCGGACACGACGTCGTCGGCCTCGGCCGGCGTGATCGACGCGCCCAGGACGGCCGTGGAGTCGCGGCCGGCACCCACCGCGGGCGCCGTGCACCCGAGCTTGTAGCCGCCGTAGACCTCCAGCTCGAACAGGGACAGGCCGTACTTGGTGACGGGCAGTCCGATCACCCGCAGGTACCGGACCTCCGCGTCCGGGAAGTCCACGACGTTGCGCAGCTCGGCGGAGGTCTTCTGGACCCGGGCGAGCTCGTGCCACTCCTGCCCGTCGTCGGAGCCCTCCACGCGGAAGTCGTCCGACGTGGCCGACTCCCACGTCAGCACCACCTGGTTGACGGTGCGCGACGACTCCAGGTCCACCTGCAGCCAGCGCTCGGTGGTGTACGGCGCGTTCTGGCGGAGCGACGCCCACCGGGTGGTGGCGTTGCCGTCCGTCGCGTTGCCCGGCGCGAGCTGCGCGCTGTACTGCGAGTCCGCGGTCGTCGGCCGCCCGAGCGCGACGTTCTCCCGCCCCGCCACCACCGGCGGGGCCTCGGCGATCGCGGAGTCCGGGAACACCTCCAGCTCCCACAGCGAGACGCCGTACTGGGTCGTGCTGCGCTGCACGGTCTGCATCCGCACGTAGCGCGCCTGCTCGTCCAGCCCGACCACGTCCACGCCGCCGTCGCCGCCCTCCGCCGGGGTGGCGTACGCGTCGCGCCACGCGGACCCGTCGTCGGAGACCTGGATCCGGTACTGCCGGGCGTACGACGCCTCCCACCACAGCCGGACGGTGCCGACCGGCTGGACGGACCCCAGGTCGACCTGGGCCCACGCGCCGTCGGACAGGTTGCCGCTCCACCGCGTCGTCGTGCTGCCGTCGGTGATGTTCCCCGCCGCGCCGCTCGACGTCCCGGACGCCGAGACCCCGCGACCGAGCGCGAGGTTCACGCTCGCGTCCACCGCGAGCTCCCGCACCTCGTAGCCGTCGCCCGGCCCGTCCAGGAGCAGCAGCCGGACCGCGGTCGCGGCCGTCGGCTCGATCGCGATCCGCGTGGTGCCGCCGGTGCCGTCCTGGGTGAGCGCGTGGTCGGTCCAGGTCACGCCGTCGGCGGTCGTCTGGAGCAGGAACCGGCCGGCGGGGGCGTCGCCCCAGGTCACCGTGACGCCGGTGACGAACGAGCCGTGCTCCAGCTGCCGGGCGAGCCACGCGGTGCCGTCGCCCTGCGACCGCCACGACGTGCCCTCGTCCCCGTCGCCGGCGAGCGCCGCCGCGTGCCCCGCCTGCGCGCTGCTGGCCGTGTACGGCGACGCCGCGTCGTCCCCGGCGGTCAGCGCGGCGGTCACCGTGCGGCCCAGGTCCGCGCCCGAGCCGAGCCCGAACGTGCCGTGCGCGGACGCGTCCGGGCCGGTGAGGCCCACCCGGACGACCAGGCCGGGCCGGCTCGGGTTCGCCACGCTGACGACGGGCACGTCCCCGGACTCGTCGAGGATCACGAGGGCCGGCTGGTCCACGGTGAGCGCGCGGCCGTCCCCGAGGTCGAGCGTCCCCGGCTCGTAGAACGTCGCCATGGTGCGGTGCAGCCCGGGGTGGCGCACGGCCTGGACGGCGCCGTCGTTGCGCAGCACCTCCACCGCGGGGTCGGCGGCGTACGCCTCGACCTCCGCGGGCTCCGCGGCGGGCAGCACGACGTACTCGTAGCCGGCGTCGGTGGGCCGGACCCCGTGGTCGACGTACAGCGTGAACGCGTCACGGCTCACCGGGTCCTCGCCGATCCAGCTCCCCGTCTGGGTCTTGTCCGACACCTGCACCCGGGACCCGGCGGGGAAGACGTACCCGACCTCGTCGTTGTACGCCCACGTCGGGCCCTCCACCGTGGCGCCGTCCGTCCCGGGAGCCACCGGCACGCCGCCGACCGAGGCGTTCGGCTTCGCGACGGCCTGGTTGACCGTGGTGTGCACCGGGGCGTCCGAGGTGGACGCGATGCCGGTGCCGAGCGCCACCATCTCGTCGTCGAACGTGAAGTAGCTCTTCTTGCCGGTCGTCGCGGCGCGGTCCAGCGTGTAGACGCTCGCGCCGTAGGTGCCGTCCGAGACGCCGCCGGTGAAGCTGCCGCCGTTGCCGGTCGAGCCGCGCGTCTGCTCCTTGACGTAGGGCGCCGTCACCCCGGGGTAGTGGAACCAGTCGAACGTCGGGCCGAGGTCGAGGTACTCGCGGTTGTTCACCTGGATCGCGGTGGCGCCGGCCGAGTTCCACACGATCTCGTTGCCGACCGACGGCCGGAACGTGGACCGGTACTCGCTGCCGACCGTGCGGCTGGAGTTCAGCCGCGTGAAGATGCCGTAGTCCTCGCGCAGGTGGGACGCGAACTCGGAGCGCCAGAAGTACCTGTCGCCCGTCACGCCGTTGGTGCGGGTCTCGCCGCGGATGCCGTCGAGGACCGCCCGGTACGCGGTGGAGTACAGCGGGTCGGTCCGCACCATGCGGGTGAGCGGCTCGATGAACTCCGACGCGTGGCTCGTGATCCCGTCGACCGTCTTGGGCTGCCGGTAGTTGAGGTAGAGCATCCCGATCTCGCCGCGGATCATCCAGCGGGTGCCCGAGATGATGTAGAACGCGATCGTGTCGAGGTGCTCGCGGCTGAACGCCAGGCTCGTGCCGCGGGACACGTCCGCCCAGAGCGCCACGTTGGTGAACAGCACCATGCCGTAGCCCTCGCTGTAGAGCTGGGCGCCGTGGGCCCAGAAGCTGGCGTCCGGCTGCACGGCCTCCTGCACCGTCCCGGAGTCGTCCACGGCGACGGTCTGCACCATCGTGTCGAACCCGGCACGGATCTTGTCGAGGTCGTGGGTCGCGATCGCCTCGAACAGGTAGTTGGTGGTGCGCCAGGCGCCGTTCGCGCCGACCGGGTCGAGCTTGCCGGTGTTGTGCTCCAGCGCGACGGCCATCGCGTCCTCGCTCAGCACGTCACCCAGGGAGATCGCGATCCGGCCCATGGCGATCGACTCGCCGATCTCGGTCTCCCACCAGTTGGTGTTCCCCGGGTCGGCGACGTCCCAGTAGGCGAGCGCCCGCTCGACCGCGGTCACGAGCGCGGGGTCCTCGAACCCCTCCGCGTCGGGGTCGCGGTACGCGTGGGTCATCGCGAGCATCCGGTAGAGCGCGGTGTACGCGGACCACACGGACCCGTTGGCGGAGCTGGTGCGGTCCGCGTAGTCCACGTCCGCCCACGACCCGTCGGCCCGCTGGGTGGCGGCGTACTCGAGCGCCTCGGACGTCCGCGCCAGGTAGATGCCGTTCGCGATGATGATCTCGTCGCCCTGCCCGAGGTAGTACTCCTCGAGGCGGGAGACGATCGTGTCCAGGTCCTCGGCGGGGTCGGCCGCAGCCGCGCGCGGTCCCGCCGCGAGTCCGCCGCCGCCCAGCACGAGGGCGACGGCGAGGGCGATCACTGCTCTGAGGTGTCTCACGTCCAGCTCCTTCGCTGATGTGGCTCGAGACGCACCGGTCAGGGGGCCCGGTGCGGGTGCTGCAGTGGTGCGGTGGTGCGGTGGCCGGGGGTGCTGCGCTCGGGGGCGGGCGCGGGGCGCGCCGGTCAGGCGGCGGCGACCACCGCCGTCCCGTCGCCCGAGACGGTCAGGGGCCCGTCGACGTCGGGCACGAGCACGGCGTCGCCGGGACGGAGCCCCCGGACGTCGCCCGCCTCGACGCGGACCTCGCCCGCGGTGCACACGACCACGCGCGGCCCGTCGTCCGGCCCTGGGACGACGGACCCCGCGCGCGGCGTGAGGACGCTGAGCGCGAAGTCCGGGACGGGCGGGACGTAGTCCACCGCGCCGGGCGCGACCCGCACCGGGCGCAGGAACCCGGTGAGCCGGGGGGTGAAGTCCGTGACGGCGAGCAGCTCGTCGACGTCGACGTGCTTGGTGGTGAGCCCGGCGCGCAGCACGTTGTCCGACGCCGCCATCACCTCCACCGCCATCCCGCTCAGGTAGGCGTGCAGGGTGCCCGCGCCGGTGTAGAGCGCCTGCCCGGGCTCGAGCCGCGCGAAGTTGAGCAGCAGCGGGGCGACCAGGGCCGGGTCCCCGGGGAACTGCCGCGCGAGGTCGCGCACGACCCGGACCTCCGGGCGCGTGCCGACGGCCTCCTCCGCGACGCGGGCGACCTCCTCCACCCAGGGGGCGGGCGTGGGGCCGCGCTGGTGGAGCAGCCAGGTCAGCGCCGCGCGGTGCCCCGCCGCCGGCGCGTCGTCGCGCAGCAGGCCGACCAGGGGCTCCAGGGCGGGGACCTCGAGCTCCGCGACCAGCTTCGCCGCCTGCTCGGGCTCGCGCAGCCCGCTGAGCAGCTCGAACGGCGTGAGCGCGTAGAGCACCTCGGGCTTGTGCGAGCGGTCGCGGTACGTCCGCTCCGGGGCGTCCCGGCCGACGCCCCGGCGCTCCTCCGCCGCGAACCCGGCCTCGGCCTGCGCGGCGGTCGGGTGCACCTGGACGGACAGCGCGTGGGCGGCCGCCAGGATCTTGGTGAGGAACGGCAGCCGCGGCCCCGCCGTCGCGAGCACCCGGCGCCCGAGCACCGCCTCGGGCTGCCCGGCGACGAGCACGTCGAGCGGCACCCGGCGCCCGGGGGCGGCCGCGACGGACGGGTCGTCCGGGTGGGCGCCGATCCACACCTCCGCGACCGGGCGCCCGTCCAGCGGACGCCCGAGGAGCTGCTGCACGAGCGACGTCGAGCCCCACGGGTAGCGCCGCACCGGGTTGTCGAGCAGGAACACGTCGGGCCCCCGGTCAGCTCTCGGCGCCGTCGGGGCTGCCGGCGCCGTCGGCGCGGACGAGCTCCGCGACGCCGATCCGCGAGTCCGCCATGCCGTAGAACACGAACCGGCGGGCGCCGACCTGCTCGACCGCAGTGGGGAACACCACGTTGCCGAGCGTGCCCTCGAGCTCGTCGTCGGTCTCGGGGACCAGCAGCGGCTCGGCCGTGCGGGCCAGCACGCGCCGCGGGTCGGCGGCGTCCAGCAGCATCGCGCCGGCGGTGTAGCGCGCGCCGTAGGCGAGCTCGAACCCCTTGACGTCGGCGCCGGTGACGCCGTGGTGCAGCACCAGCCAGCCCTCCGGCACCCGGATCGGCGCGGGACCGCCGCCGATCTTCGACTCCTCGTACGGCATCTCCGGCGCCGCGACCATCGACGCGTGGGTCACCGACGTCAGCGCGGACAGGTCGCGCCGGACGGCGTCGAGGTCGACGAAGCCGATCCACATCGACGGCCGGTCGTCCTCGATGCCGCGCGGGGCGGGCGCGCCCTCGCCCGGGCGCAGCCAGTCCAGGTCCCACATCGGCCGGTGCAGCAGCGCGAGCCAGGGGCGGCCGTCCGGGCCGGGCACGGCCTCGGGGAAGAACACGACGTCCTTGTTCGCGAACAGGTTGAGGTCCGTGCCGAGCTCGGGCTGGTACCCGAACCGCAGCGGGCCGAGCCGCCGCCACGCCACGGTGTCCTCGGAGACCGCGAGCGCGGGACGCGGCCCCAGCGGCCCGTACGCGACGTACGTCATCACGTGCAGGCCGAGCGGCTCCACGAACGTGATGCGCGGGTCCTCGACGCCGGCGTTCCGGGTGCCGTGCTCCCACTGCTCGTCCGGGGCCAGGACCACGCCCTGCCGCTCGACGCCGGTCGGCACCCCGTCGGTCACCACGACGCGGGCCCGGCCGATCCGGGAGACGTTGCCCTCCGCGACCATCCGGGGGAACAGGTACAGCTCGCCGTCCGGGCCCCGGGCGGTGCCGGGGTTGAGCACGCCCTCGACCTCGAGCGGGTTGCCCGGCTCGGGCTCCATGATCGTGCCGACGCGGCGCAGCGCGTAGGGGACCGTCTGGACGGATGCGGTCGGGTTCACCTGGGTCATGACCTTGCCTTGAGGTTGTGGGCGCACGCCGAGGACGGCGGTGGCCCTGGTGCGGGCGTGCAGACGTGCGGGCGGGACGTGCGGGCGGGACGTGCGGGCGGCGCCGGGCGGGCTCAGCCCTTGACGGCCGAGCCGAGGTTCGCGGACGTGAAGTGCCGCTGGAACAGCAGGAACAGGACGACGGCCGGGACCGCGAGCACGCACGCCCCCGCGAGGACCGCGCCCATCGGGTTGTCCTGGAACGTGGAGTTGGCCTGCGAGAAGTTCGCGAGGCTGACGGCGAGCGGCTGCATCGACGCGTCCTTCGTCACCAGGAACGGCCAGAGGAACTCGTTCCACGGCCCGATGAAGGTCACGAGCATCGCCGTGAGGATCGCGGGGCGGACCAGCGGGACGGCGATCGACGTCATGATGCGCAGCTCGCGGGCCCCGTCGATGCGGGCCGCGTCGAACACGTCTCGCGGGATCTGCAGGAAGTACTGCCGGAAGATCAGCACGGCCACCGAGTTGACCGCGAACGGCAGGATCATCCCGAGGTAGCTGTCCGCGAGGCCGAAGTACCGGACGACCATCACGTACAGCGGCACCATGAGCAGCTGGAACGGGATCGCCTGCACCAGCAGCACCAGGGCGAACACCAGCCCCTGGCCGCGGAACGACAGCACGGACAGGGCGTACCCGACCATGAGCCCGAGCACGAGGGTGCAGCCCACGACGCCGGCGGTCATGATCAGCGAGTTGAGCAGCGACTGCAGCAGGTCGATCGACCGGTTGACGCCGGCGAAGTTGTCGAGCGTCAGGTTGCCCGGCAGCGGCAGCATCCCCAGCAGGCTCGTGTCCCGCTCGTCCTGGAGCGCGCCGACGACCATCGAGTAGAACGGGACGAGCGCGAGGAACGCCCCGATCGCGAGCACGACGAACCGGCCGGCTGCCAGGACGCGGCGGCGCACGCGGTCCCGCCCGTCCGCGGCGGACCGCCCGGTGGTCGTGGCGGCCGTGGTGGGGGTCGTGGTGGTCGCCATCAGCCCTTCCTCTCCGTGAGCCGGCGGGAGACGAGCGAGACGACCATCACGGCGAGCACGAGGATCATGCCGATGGCCGCGGCGACGTCGGGCTGCCCCTGCTGGATGCCCTTCTGGTACATGAGCAGGGCGGGGGTCATGGACGCCCCGTTCGGACCGCCGCCGGTGAGCAGGTACGGCTCGGTGAAGATCTGCCCGGTCGTGATGATCGACAGCAGCACCACGAGCGAGGTCACCGGCCGGACGCCGGGCAGCGTGACGGACCGGAACCGCCGCCACGCCCCGGCGCCGTCCACCTCCGCGGCCTCGTGCAGCTCCCGCGGCACGTTCTGCAGCCCCGCGAGGTACAGCAGCACGTAGAACCCGAGGTTCTTCCAGGTCACGTACACCGCGATGAGCGGCATGATCAGGCCGGCGTTCGCGAGCCACGTCGGGTCCGGCGCGAGGCTGCCGAGCAGCCGGTTGACGACCCCGTTGCCGCTGAACAGGAAGATCCACGACGCGAGCGTCGCCACGGAGGCCGTGACGTACGGGACGTAGTACGCGACCCGGAAGAACCCCTTCCACCGCGTCGAGGCGTCCAGCGCGGTCGACAGCAGCAGGCCGAGGACGACCGTCAGCGGCACGTTGATGACGAGGAACGCGAGCAGGTTGCCGAACGCCTGGCGCACCGCCGGGTCGGCCAGCACCTGCCGGAAGTTGTCCAGGCCCACGAACGGGTGCGGCACCTGGACGCCGGGTGCGGTGAAGAAGAAGTCGTGCACCGACATCCAGACGCCGAACCCGAACGGCACCAGGAACACCACGACGACGAACGCCGTGTACGGGGCGCTGAGCAGGACCCCGAGCGGGTGCTCACCGAGCCAGCGCTGCAGGCGCCGGCCCCGGGCCGGGCGGCCCCGGCCCGGGTCACGGCTGCCCGTGGTCCGGGCCGGCGACCGCACGGCGTCGTCGCGGAGGGTGGTCATGTCCGATCCGCCGAGGTCAGCCGGACAGGCCGTCGACGGTCGTGGCGGCCTGGCCGAACACGCCGGGCAGGTCGCCGGAGCCGGACTGGACCGCCTCGCCCCACGCGTCGCGGAACACCTGCATCTTCTCCGCGAGGCCGTCGACGGTGGGCACGTCCACGGCGAGCGGCACGGCGGCCGCGAAGGACTGGAAGAACGGCTTCTCCGCCAGGAAGTCCGCGGCGAGCTCCGGCACGTCCGTGCGCGTCGGGAACTGGCCGGTGGTCTCGAGCAGCGCGAGGTCGTTCTCGTCGTCCGTCGCGAACTTGAGGAACTCCCACGCGGTCTGCTGGTTCTCGCAGGAGGAGTACAGGCCGACGTTCTTGGAGTCGGCGAACGTCGACGTCTGGTCCGCGGACGTGCCGTCGTGCGTCGGGATCGGCACCGTGCCGTACTCGACCTTGCCGTCGAACTGCCCGGCGCCCCACGGCCCGGCGATGCCCATGGCCGCGACGCCGTCCGCGAACGGACCGGCCCACATGTCGCCGCTGTACGCCTCGGCGGACGCGTAGCCCTCGGCGTACAGCGTCTGCCAGAGCTCGAGCGTCTCCAGGGCCTCGTCGCTCGCGAACGTCGCCTCGCCGTCCTCGATCAGCTGCGTCCCGCCCGAGTTGGCCAGGAAGAACGGGTAGAAGTCGAAGTTGACGTTCGTGTAGTCCGCGGTGGCCGGCGGGTAGATCGCGTAGTCCGCGGCACCCGAGTCCTTGATCGCCTTCGCGGCCGCCAGCAGGTCGTCGTACGTCTCGAGCTGCGGGTCCTCGGCGTCCAGGCCGGCGGCCTCGAACACCGTCTTGTTGTAGTAGAGCATGAACGGGTTCGTCTTCCAGGGGAGCTGGTAGAGGTCCCCGTCCGCACTGCGGAAGCCGTCGGCCGCCGCCCCGGACCGGCCGGTGATGTAGTCCTCGGCGTCGTCGAACGTCGTCGACAGGTCGACCAGGCCGCCCTGCTTCTGGAAGCCCGGGACCGCCGAGGGCGCGGTGTTGAACACCAGGCACGGCGTGTTGCCGGCGGTGATCGACGCCGAGATGACGTCCTCCGAGGAGCTGCCGGCGGGGATCGCCTGGGCGGTCACCTGCTCGTCGGGGTGGTCGGCGTTCCAGGCCTCGACGACCTGCTCGCCCCAGGCGATCTCCTGCTCGTTGGTGGAGTACCAGATGTCGATCGGCCCCGTGCCCGTCGCCGAGCCCGCCCCCTGGTCGTCGCCGTCGCCCGATCCGCACGCCGTCAGCGGGAGCACCACCACCGCTGCGGCCGCCGTCAGCACTGCCATTCGTGCGCCACGCTTCATCGCGTCGCTCCTCGCTTCCCGGGACCCGTGGTCCCCCCGTGCTCCGGGCGCCTCGACGCGGCCGGAGCGCCGGTCTGTCGTGACCGGGCTGCGGCTAGTAAACCGGTTTGAACGACGATGGTCAACCATGAGTTCATGCGGGGTGCGATCCGGGACGATCGGCGCGAAACGGGCGCTCCGGTTTACTAAACCGGTGAGGAGGAGGTGCGCTACGATGCGGCGGTGGACGTAGAACCCGCACCAGGCGCCGGCGCCGTGACCGGCACTCCGGCCGCGCGCGCGACGAGGCCGGAGCCCCGAGGACGCCGCACGACCATCGGCGACGTCGCCGAACGCGCCGGGGTCTCCAAGAGCGCCGTGTCGTTCGTCTTCAACGGGCGTCCCGGCGTCAGCGAGGCGGCGCGCACCCGCATCCTCGAGGCCGCCCGCGAGCTCGACTGGCGGCCCGACTCCCGGGCGCGGGCACTGTCCCGCAGCCGCGCGCAGGCCCTCGGCCTCGTCATCCGCCGCGAGCCCGAGCTGCTCAGCACCGACCCGTTCTTCCCGCACTTCGTCGCCGGCGTCGAGAGCGCCCTGTCGTCGTGCGGCTACGCCCTCATGCTCCAGGTCGTCGACGGCGAGGAGTCCGAGAGCGCCGCCTACCACCAGTTCGCCCGCGAGTCGCGGGTCGACGGCGTGTTCCTCACCGACCTGCGCACCGACGACGAGCGGCCCGACACCCTCGACCGGCTCGGCGTGCCGTACGTCCTGGTCGGCCCCGCCGCGCCCGTCGAGGGCCGGCCGCGCCCCCTGAGCGTCGACGACGAGGCCGGCGTCCGCCGCGCCGTCCGCCACCTCTACGCGCTCGGCCACCGCCGGATCGCGCACGTCGCCGGCGCCGACGGCTACGTCCACTCCGAGGTCCGCCGGCGCGGCTGGGCGGCCGAGATGGCCGAGCTCGGGCTGGAGGCCGGGCTCGTCGTCACCGCGGACTTCTCCGGGGCGTCCGGGGCGCGCGCGACGCACGAGCTGCTCGACCTCCCCCACCCGCCCACGGCCGTCGTCTACGCCAACGACCTCATGGCGATCGCGGGCATCTCCGTCGCCACCGACCGGGGCGTCCGCGTGCCCGACGACCTCTCGGTGGTCGGCTTCGACGACGTCCCGCTCGCCGAGTACGTCGTCCCGCCGCTCACCACCGTGCGGCAGGAGGTCATCACCTGGGGCCGCGAGTGCGCGCGGACCCTCGTGGCCGTCGTGGAGGGCCGGGAGCCGGAGGAGCCGCTGCTGCCGCCGGTCGCGTTCGTGGTGCGGGGCAGCACCGGCCCGGTGCGGCAGCGCGCGGACGCCTGACCGGACGCGGAGGCACTCACATCCATCTTTCCGGGAGACCGGGCCAGGATCCCTTCCCTGTGATGACGGCACGGCGCTCGTCGACACCGTTCAGCGCCACTGGAACGTGAAGTTCCATCCCAGTGCGTCGGCAGCGAGGTCCGAAAGACCCGGGTGGCGACGCTTCATCTCGGCGGCGACCTGCCGTCCTGCGTCTCCCAGACTGGTGCGCGACCACTCCACCGGGAGGGCGAGCGACTCGGCGACCATCTGCTCGACGGTGGATGTCCTGGAGGGACTCCCCCTGCGGACCGCGACCGCATCGGCGGCTTCTGCATCGACCCGCGGGAAACCCCCGCGCTTGTACCCGAGGTAGGCCACGACGGCTTCGCTCAGCGTGTCGGAGTCGGATGAGGTCACGGGTAGATCACCACGTCTTTCGTCGGTCAGCGGATCAATCCGCACGATCTGGGTCCCGTCCGGACTGCGGCGGAGAACTGGCAGCTCGGGCGCCTCCGTCCCGCGCAGCCGCACGCGCTCCTCGCGCGTTCTCCTGAGTGCCGCGATCGAGCTGCCCGAGCTCAGAAGCCGCCGAGCGAGCTGATGACGCCCCCGCCCCCCAGCCCCATGTACTTGCCGAGCGGAGATGAGCTCACCGGTTCGCCTGCGTCCAGGTGCTCGGCGTGCGCCAGCAAAGGAGCGGTCACCGCTGTCGTCTCCTTCACTCCGCGAGCCCTGAGCTCGTTCGCCAACGCGCGTGCCACCTCCGCGGGTACGCCCACGACCGCGCCTCCGTGCACCTCGATCAGCGGGACCACTGCGTACTTCCAGCCGATCCCGCGGGACACCATCAGCTCCGTCCGCCGCTTGTCGGAGGTGAGCACGGCGACGGCCTTCCGATCGAGCCGGACGGGGCCGTTGCGCAGCGAGCGGCGCTCCGGGTCGAGGAAGCCCGAGTCACGGTCCAGGCGGGCGACCACCACGCCATTCTTGGCCGGGTCCAGCGCGCGAACGGACACGATGCCGCCGCCGGCCGACGGTTGGGTGCTGGTCACGTGTAGTCCTCCTCTGAGCCTCGGACCTGTCGCGTCACGGTACCGAGGGGCTTGGCGCTCGGCCGCGACCGCCGGCCAGCCGAGCCAGTTCCTCGAAGAACACCCGGCGCGCTGCGGTCGACGACGTGGAAGTCCAGCCCATCGAGGCACCCAGCGCGCAAGCGCTCCTCGCGCAGCGCTGCCAGCGCCCGAGAGCTGACACGATCGCGCCGCTGTGCGGGGTCACGCCTGTCGACGACCATCCGCTACGGCAGTGGCGGCGGCGGGGCGAACCGCTTGGCGACAGCGGTGGTCGCCTCCGGGCTGAGCCGGGGCGGCGCACCAGCTCGCGCGCGAGAGAGAAGCTTGTCCGGAACGCGCGCACCGTATCGGCGGACGTAGTAGGCGAGGTCCTCCGACCACACGAACTCGCCGTCCGACAGCACGTTGATCCCCGCCACGTCGCGGTGCACCGGCTCGATGGCGTCGTCGGCACGCGCCGTCGTCGCGACGATGACGCTTCCCTGCTCGAGATATCGGGCGACTGCCTCACGCACGTCAGGCTCGAGCGGGTCGACGACGGCGTCGTGGATGCTCGGGCCCTCAGGGTCCCCGTGACGGAGCTCCCTGAAGAAGCCCAGGTCAGGGCGCGCACACCACGCCGCCCGAGCCTCCTGATCGCTCACGGAGTCCGGCCGTTCACTCCCAGGCGGACGGGTCGGTCCGCCGCCCCTCGGCCGACGCGGTCACCATCTGGTCGAAGGTCAGCACCGATGCGCCGAACAGCAGCGAACCGTCCCGGTGCACCAGCAGCTGTCCTCCCCCACGCACGGGCTTCCAGAAGTAGTACGCATCGACCTCTGGCACCGGCCGGGAGTGACGCCGGGCATCGGTCGGCGACATCTCCAGCAGCCGTGCGGCGACGGCGACGGCCACCCCCAGGGCGGCGCGCTCCTGCGCGGCCCGGACGTCGGCCTGGACACGTTCGATGGCGGCGTCGGGGTCGTCGAGGGGGAAGGCCACCCGACGGACCGTAGCCAGGGACGGCGCAGCCCCGGCGCGACCTCCCACCGGTCGTGAGAGGTCGCGCCGGGGGCGCGCGCTCAGTCCGCGGCGGTCACCCGCCGGTGCGCGCCCCGCGGCGGTTCGGCGCCTCGACCGGCGCCGCGTCGACGTACGCGCGGGCGCGCACCTGCCCGTCCTCGTCCTCCAGCCACAGGTGCAGCCGCGCGGCGGGCGCGTCGCCAGGGGCCGGCACGGTGACGCGCACGGCCGCGCTGAGCTCCCAGGGCTCGGCCTTCACCGGCTCGGACTCCGCCTGCGCGGGCACCGGCTCGGCACCGAACGGCGTCCCGGCCGGCACCCAGGCGGCGCGCACCCGCCCCAGCACGGGCGACGGCCCGTGGTGCGACACGTGCACGTCGAGCGTCAGCGGCGCCGTCGGCACGGGGATGTCGGCACCGGCGTGGGCGGGCACCAGGTCGATCACGAGGGTGGTGGGCGCGTTGACGTCGCGGGGGTCGACGCCGCCGAGGTCCTTGGGGCGGCGGTCGGCGTCCCGCAGGCCGGCCATCTCGTGCTCCACGTCGGTGAGCTCGGTGTAGACGTAGCCGGCGAACCGGTCGTGGCGGCGCAGCTCCTGGGTCTGCCAGCGCAGGTGCCACCCGCGCTCCAGCGACGTGAACCCGGCGCCGTACTCGCTGTTGAGCACCGGCACGCCCCCGCGGGGGAACGCCGCCGACCCGTACAGCGACTTGTCGACCACGAAGTCCGGCCCGAGCTTCACGGGGAAGTCCTCGCGGCTGCCGTCCGCGAGCGCCGCGAGGTTCGCCGCCCACGCGGCGGGGTCCTCGTCGTAGTAGTGCCAGTCGACGAGGTCGGTGCGCACGTGCGACCAGCCGGAGTTCTCGACCACGGGCCGGGTGTCGTCGAGCGTGCGCAGCAGGTCGTAGGCGCGGGCCGCCGCCTCCGCGCGCGCAGGGGATCCGGGGATGTCCCAGTCGAGGCCCCACTCCTCGTTGTACAGGCCCCAGATCACGATGGACGGGTGGTTGCCGTCGCGCTCGACCATCGGGGCGAGCTGCGCCTCGAACGCGGTGGCGGCGGCGTCACTGAACCGGCTGGGGGCCGGCGGCTCCGCCCAGACGAGCATCCCCATCCGGTCGGCGGCGTGCAGCCAGCGGGGGTCCTCGAGCTTGATGTGCTTGCGCACGAGCGTGTACCCGAGGTGGCGCGCGAGCTCGAGGTCGGCGAGCAGCGCGGCCTCGTCGGGGGCCGTCGGCCCGGTGCGCGGCCAGTAGCCCTGGTCGAGGACGCCGGTGACGTAGAGCCGCTCGCCGTTGAGCAGCAGGTGCTCGCCGCGGACCTCGACGCGGCGCAGGCCCGCGGTCACGCGGACGGTGTCGGCGTCCTCCTCGGGCGCGCCGTCGGCGCGGGTGGTGACCGCGAGGACGTACAGGTGCGGGTCGGCGGGGCTCCACAGCCGGGGGTCGGCCGGCTCGACGCGGCCGCGGGCGACGCCGTCCGCGCCGGCCACGAGGTCGACGCCCTCGCGTCCTGCGGAGCCCTCGGCCACCTCGACGGACACCCGCGCGCCGGCCGGGGCGTCGCCCGCGACCGCCACGGTGACGTCGAACCCGGTGAGCGAGTCGCCGCGCACCGCGACGGACGCGGCGTGGGTGCGGCCGCGCGCCTCCAGCCAGACGCTCTGCCAGATGCCGGACGTCGGCGTGAACGACACCCCGTCGTAGTCGTCGCGCGGGATCGAGCGCTGCTTGCCGTGCGGGATCGCGCGCTTGTCCGCGGGCGCCTCCACGTCGACCTCCAGCACGCCGGTCGACCCCGCCGCGAGGACGCCGGTGAGGTCGACCTCGAACGGCGTGTGCCCGCCGACGTGCTCGGCGACCGGCACCCCGTCCACCCGCACCACCGCGCGGTGGTGCACGGCGCCGAAGCACAGCACGGCGCGCGACCCGGCCCACGCGGCCGGCACGCTCAGCGTCCGCCGGTACGTGGCGCGCTCCAGCCACGTGCGGGCCACGCCGGACGCGGCCGTCTCCCACGCGAACGGCACGACGACGGGCACGGTGCCGTCGGGCAGGTCGAGCTCCCAGGTGCCGTTGAGCGGGACCCAGCGGTCGGATCGGTCACGGTCGGGCCGCGGGTACTCGGGGCGCGGGACGGACGCGACGCGCGGCAGGGCAGCAGACATCGGGTGGAGCCTTTCGACAGGGTCGGCGAAGGAGTGCGGGGTCAGCCCTTGACGCTTCCGGCGAGGATGCCGTTGATGAAGTGCCGCTGGAGGGCGATGAAGATCAGCAGGAGCGGGACGAGCGCGATCGACGCGGCGGCCAGCAGCTCGCCGGTGACGGTGGCGTAGTCGGCGCCGATGCGGTTGCCGGTGATGTTCTGCGCGAGCGTCGAGAGCACCACCTGGAGCGTGGCCATCCGGGAGGACGACGCGGCGACGACCGGCCAGACGAAGTCGTTGTAGATGTTCATGACGGTGAGCACCGCCAGGCCCGCGAGCGCCGGCCGGATGACCGGCAGCACGATCCGCCAGAAGATGCCAAACTCGGTGGCCCCGTCGACGCGCGCGGCGTCCAGCAGCTCGTCCGGGACGGCGGCGATCACCTGGCGCATCCAGAAGATGGCGAACGCGTCGACCGCGCCCGGCAGGATCAGCGCCTGGTACGTGTTGACCCAGCCGAGCTCCTTCATCTCCAGCAGCAGCGGGATGATGAGGACGATGGTCGGCAGCATGAGCGTGATGAGCACGGTGCCGAACAGCAGGTCCCGGCCGCGGAACGTGTACTTCGCGAACGCGTAGGCGGCGAGCGGCGCGCAGAACAGCGTGATCGAGCCCTTCACCACCAGCACGACGGCCGTGTTGAGGAACCCCCGGCCGATCGGCACGTCCGTGAACATGCGCCGGAAGTTCTCGACCGTGAACGCCGACGGGTCGACGCCGAGCGGGTCGCTGATGATCTGCGTGGCCGGCTTGAACGCCGAGACCAGCGCCCAGACGACCGGCGCGAGGAACGCGAGCGCGAGCACCAGCAGGAACGCCTGCGACCCGAGGGTACCGGCGAGCTCCCGGCGGGGACGGCGCCCGCCGTCGCGACGGGGGGATGCGCCGGCGGCTGCGGCGCGGCGGGGCAGGGCGGCGGCCGGCGCGGTGTGCGCGGAGACGGGGGCGGTCATCAGTCCTCCGACCGGAGCAGCCGCACGAACAGCAGCGACAGCGCCATGACGACGATCACGAGCAGGAACGAGTTGGCCGCGCCCGTGCCGAGGTCGGCGCGGGTGATGTGGTCGTACAGGTGCAGGCCGGCCGTGGTGGTGGACCCGTACGGCCCGCCGTCGGTGACGACGTACGGCTCGGCGAACATCTGGAACACCGCGAGCGTCTGCAGCACCACCGAGAACATCAGCGTGCGGCGCACCAGCGGGACCGTGATGCTCCACAGCTGCCTGCGGGGCGAGGCGCCGTCGATGGACGCGGCCTCGTAGACGCTGCGGTCGATGGACTGCAGCCCGGACAGCAGGATGATCACGATGAACCCGGTGGTCTTCCACAGGAACAGCAGGGCGAGCGTCGGCTTGGCCCAGGCCGTCGTGGTCAGCCAGCCGACGTCCGGCAGCCCGACGAGGTTCAGCAGCCCGTTGACGGCGCCGTAGTCCCGGTCGAACACCACGACCCAGATCTGCGCGACCGCGACCAGCGGCGTCACGAACGGCACGAGGAACGCGATCCGGTAGAACCCGCGCATCCGCACCTTGGCGTTGTCCAGCAGCACGGCGACGACCAGCGCCAGCACCATCTGCACCGGGACGATCAGCAGCCACAGCACCGCGGAGTTGCCGAGCGACGACCAGAACGCGTCGTTGCCGAGCAGGTAGGTGTAGTTGCCCAGGCCCACCCACTCGGCGGCGCCGGAGCCGCGCCAGCTCGTGAACGACAGCCGCAGCGTGAACACCATCGGGTAGACGCTGAAGGCGACGAACAGCGCGACGAACGGCAGGACGAAGACGTAGGGGGCCACGGCCCGGGGCAGGTGCGGGCGGCGCCTGCCCCGGGTCGTCGCGACGGCGGCAGCGGTCACTGCCGGTCCACGAGGTTGCTCTGGATGTCGGCGGTCGCCTGCTCGATCACCTGGTCGGGCGTGAGCTCGCCGTCGAGCATCCGCTGCACGTCCGTGCCGAGGTAGTCGACGGCGCCCGCCCACCACGACGGCGTCGGGGCTCCGCCGGGGATCTGCGCGCCGGCCTCGACGGCCGTGGTCCACAGGTCCTGGTCGCCCAGGCCCGCCACCGGGCCGAACAGCGGCGCGGACGGGTCGGCGGCCGGCAGGTACGCGGGGATCGACGTGGCCAGCCCGTTCGGGTAGGTGTCGTTCGGGCCCCACACGGCGGAGTAGCCGGCCTCGTCGAACATGAGGAACTCGTAGAACAGCCACGCGAGGTCGGCGTTCTCCCCCGCCTTCGGCAGGACGAACGACGAGCCGCCCATCGCGCCGGACCGGGCGCCGCCCTCCTCCCAGGCCGGCAACGGCATGGCGCGCCAGTCGCCGGTGGTCTGCGTGAGCTGCTGCTCCGGGGCGAACGAGAACCAGATGGCCCACGGGTAGAACACCTGGCGGCCGTCCTCGAGCGGGCCGACGTCGCTCGGGGACAGGTACTCGGCGCGCGTGCCCAGCCCCTCGGACTGCACGGTGTCGAGCCACCCGAGGATCTGCCGGTAGGCGTCGGAGTCGAGCCGCAGCTCGCCGTCCTCGTCCGCGATCGACGTGCCGAGCTGGCTCGCGTACATCTCGAGCTGGAGCTGCCCGAGGAACGCGCTCTGCTCCAGGTGGATCGGCTGCGCGTCCGGCACCGCCTGCTGGTACTGCCGCGCGGCGTCGAGCAGGTCGTCGTAGGTCTCGATCTGCGTGGCGTCGACCCCGGCGGCCTCGAGCGCGGTCGCGTTGTAGAACAGCAGGCCGGGGTCGAGGTCGAACGGCACGCCGTAGATGCCGCCGTCGAGCGAGTTCACGTCGACCTTCTGCGGCGCGATGTCGTCGACGTACGGCGCGAGGACGTCGCTGAGGTCCCACAGGTAGTCCGCGTACCCGGCGACCTTGGCGTCGTCGAGGAACACCCCGTCGGGGACGTCCGTCTCGGTGATGAGCGTGTTCTGCAGCTTGGCGTCGATGTCGACGGCCTCGTGGTGGACCACGACGTCCGGGTAGACCTCGTTGAAGTCGTCGATGACGGCGTCGAAGACCTCGAACAGGTCGCCGGAGCGGTCCCAGATGGTGATCTCGCCGCTGGGGCTGCCGGTCGGCGCCTGGAGGCGGTCCGGGTCGGCGGACGTGGTGCCGGACCCGCCGGCCCCGTCGTCGGACCCGCCCGAGATGGACGGCCCGCAGGCGGCGAGGACGGTGGTGGCGGCGAGCAGGCCCGCGGCGATCGCGAACGGGCGGGGGCGCGTCCGGGCCGCGGGGGCGGTCCGCGGACGGCGGTGGGTCGGGTGCATCGGCACTCCCTCGTGCGAGCAGGGGTGCGGCGGCTCCGCACCTCTTTGCCAACGTGTGCAAACTAGCGCGGCTTTGCACACGATGGCAAGCCCCTATGCTGGGGCTCGACCGACGAGGGGGTGCCATGGCCGCGACACTGCGGGACGTCGCCGAGCACGCGCAGGTCTCCGTGCGCACGGTGTCCAACGTGGTCAGCGGCTACGCGCACGTCAGCGAGAAGATGCGCCGCCGCGTGCTCACCGCCATCGAGGAGCTCGACTACCGGCCGAACCCCGTCGCGCGCACCCTGCGGACCGGCCGCACGGGCGTCCTCGCGCTCGTCGTCCCCGAGATCGACCTGCCCTACTTCGCCGAGCTCGCCCGCGAGATCATCAACGCCGCCGCCCGGCACGGGTACCGCGTGATGGTCGACCAGACCGGGCACGACCACGAGCGCGAGCGCGAGCTGCTCACCGGGGCCGACCGCACCATGCTGTTCGACGGCGTGCTGTTCAGCCCGCTCGTCACCCGCGCCGAGCTGCTCGAGATGCAGCCCGCGACGACCATGCCGCTGGTGCTGCTCGGCGAGCACGAGTTCGACGGCCGGTACGACCACGTCGCCATCGACAACGTGCAGGCCGCCCGGGACGCCGTCACCCACCTGCTCGCCCGGGGCCGGACGCGCGTCGCCGCCATCGGCGCCCAGCCCGAGGAGTCCTACGCCACGCCCCAGCAGCGGACCACCGGGTACGAGCGCGCCCTCCGGGACGCCGGCCTGCCCGTCGAACCCGAGCTGATGCGGCCCGCCGCGCACTACCGCCGCGCCGACGGCTACCGCGCCACGGAGGCCCTGCTCCGGCTGCCGGACCGACCCGACGCGATCTTCTGCTACTCCGACCTGCTCGCCACCGGCGCGATGCGCGCGGTGTTCGACGCCGGCCTGCGCGTCCCCGAGGACGTCGCCGTCATCGGCGTCGACGACATCGAGGAGGGCCGCTACTCCCGGCCCACGCTGAGCACGGTGTCCCTGGACACGCCGTTCATCGCGCGCGAGGCCGTCGCCCGCATCACCGCCCGCATCGGCGACCCGGACACGCCCGCCGTCGAGGTCACCGCCCCGCACACCGTGCTCGCGCGGGAGAGCACGGGCGGGCCCGACGGAGCGGACCGGGACGTCCGGGACGCCCGGGCCTGAGCGGCGAGGGCCGGACGTCACCGCACGGCGGCGCCCCGCGACCCCGCTCGACCCCCGAAGGGCCCTGGTCCCGCCGCCGGGCCCGGTGCCACGATGACGCGCATGGAGCCCCGCGCCCGCACCCGCACCCTCGCCGTCGCCGGCCTCGCGGCGGCCACCCTGCTGCTGCTCGCGGCCTGCGCGGCCGGCGTCAACCCGGAGGTCGGCACGCCGCCGCCCGGCTCCGAGGCACCGGCCGGGTTCTGGCTGGGCCTGTGGCACGGCGTCATCCTGCCGGTCACCTGGATCGTGTCGCTGTTCACCGACACGGTGACGCCCTACGAGGTGCACAACAACGGCAACTGGTACGACGTCGGGTTCGTGCTGGGGATCTCGATCGTCTTCGGCGGGCCGCTCGGCGCCCGCCGCTCACGCCGGCGCTGATCGGCACCGGCCCCCGGCCGGGACCCGCGCCCGCTCTCAGGCGCGGGCGTGCGCCCCGTCCGCCATGCGCCGCAGCGTGGCCGTGAGCTCCGCCGCGGGCAGCGGGCGGCTGTGGAAGTACCCCTGCGACCGGTCGCAGCCGAGCCGGCGCAGCACCCCCAGCGTCTCGGCGTCCTCCACACCCTCCGCCACGACGTGGAGCCCCAGGTGGTGCCCGAGCTGCACCGTGCCCGCGACGATCGCGCGGGTGCGCGGGTCGGCCGTCAGCCGCGCGGTGAACGAGCGGTCGATCTTCAGCTCCTCCGCCGGCAGGTCGTTGAGGTAGGCCAGCGAGGAGTAGCCGGTGCCGTAGTCGTCGATGCTGACGCCGATGCCCTGCGCGGCGATCCGCTGCGTGACCCGGATCGCGAGCTGCGGGTCGCGCATGAGGCTGGTCTCGGTGATCTCGACGACCAGCCGGTCGGACGGCAGGCCCGCCGAGACGAGCGCCTGGTCGATCACGCCGAGCAGCTGCGGCTCCTCGAGGCAGGACGTCGACAGGTTGACCGCGACCCGCAGGTCCAGGCCCTCGTCCCGCCAGCGCACCGCCTGGGCGGTCGCCTGGCTCAGCACCTGCCACGTGACGAGCTGCATCACGCCGTGCGCCTCGGCCAGGTCCAGGAACGCGACGGGCGGCAGCACGCCGTGGGTCGGGTGGTCCCAGCGCACCAGGGCCTCGACGCCGACCGGCCGGCCCGTCGCCACGTCCACCTGCGGCTGGTAGTGCAGCACCAGCCGCCCGTGCTCGCCCCCGGTGGTCGTGAGCATCGCGCGCAGGTCCTCGAGCAGCTCCCGCTCGGCCCGCGCCCGGATGTCGGCCTCGTGGTCGAACACCCGGATGCCCCCGCCCGCGCGCTTCGCCAGGTACATCGCGGCGTCGGCCCGGCGCAGCAGCTCGCCCTGGGCGCGGCCCTCCAGCGCGGTGCAGGCCACGCCGATGCTGGAGGCGACGTGGATCGTGCGGTCGGCGACGTCGACGGGCTCGGCGACGGTGGCCGCGAGGCGCTGCGCGACCCGCACCGCCGCCGGCGCGTCGGAGCCCGGCAGCACGACCGCGAACTCGTCGCCGCCCAGCCGCGCCAGCAGGCCGCGGCCGGCCACGGCCTCGTCGAGCCGGGCGGCGACCGCCACGAGCACCGCGTCCCCGACGGCGTGGCCGAAGCGGTCGTTGACGTCCTTGAACTTGTCGAGGTCGACGATGAGCAGCGCGGCGCCGCCCTCGCCGTCGGACGCGTCCGCGACCGCCTCGATCAGGGCGCGGCGGTTCGCGACGCCCGTCAGCGGGTCCGTCCGCGCCTCGATGCGCGACGTGGCGAGCTGCGACAGCTCGCCGACGAGGTGGAACACCCGGCCGCTCGCCGCGAACACCCCGAGCGCCGCCAGCAGCGCCACCGACCGGTCCGAGCCGGCCGTGAACACGTCGAGCAGCAGCAGCACGACCCCGGCGACGATGACGACGATCGAGCCCGTCGTCGTCGCCCGCGACGACGCGTACCGGCGGGCGCTGCGGGCGCGCGGCAGCATCGACGCCACCGCCAGCGCCACGGCGAAGCCCGTCCACGCGAGCACCACGCCGGGGCCCACGCCCGGGGCGTCCTCGCCGAGCCGCAGCGCCCGGAGCAGACCGCCGACCTCGATCAGCGCCAGCCCGGCGATCACGCCGACCAGCGTCAGCGCCCGGGCGTCCCGGCGCAGGTCCGCGATGGCGGACACCGTCAGCGCCGTGCCGAGCATCACCGTCATGACCGCGAGCCGGACCAGGTGGCCGACGAGGGCGACGACCGGCACCGCGGCGGCAGCGCCGTCCGGGAGCTGGCGCACCACCCACAGCCCGAGGGCCAGCGCGCACAGCGTCGAGCCGATCGCGTTCAGCCAGTCCCCCGGGTCGGAGACCGCGGTGCGGAGCCGGTTCCAGCGCACCAGGCCCTGGTACGCGACCGCCGACGCGAGGACCGCCCCGGCCGTCAGGCCCACGCCGTCGAGGTCACCGGGCAGCGCCCGCACGGCCAGCTCGACGACGAGCCCGACGGCGACGACGGCGGCGGACCGGGCCGCCCAGCGCCACACCTGGGCGTCCGTGCCCGTGAGCTGGCGGACCCGGGCGCGCAGCGCGACCGCCGCCACGGCGGCCGTCACCGCCCCCGCGGCCACGCCGAGCTCCGGCGGAGCGGAGACGGCGGCGACCACGGCGACGAGCGTCAGGACCGCGAGGGCACGCACCGCCCAGCGCAGCCGCGGCGCGGCGTCGGCCGCTGCGCCGGACCGGTGCGGGGATGCGCGGAACATGCCTTGATCATCGGCCCCGAGGCCCCGGCCTGGAGCGCGGGCCGCAGCGATTCACCCGGTCCTCGCGGGTGATCCGGGACACGTCCGGGACGACCGAGGCGTGGGCACTCCGGCGCCTCCGGCAGGTCCCGGGGTACCGTGGGGTGATCCGAACGATCGAGCGCCTCGCTCACGCCACGGCTGGGAAGCCGACCGACCCCCACCGTTCGGAGACCCCGTGCCCGCATCCCCTCCCGTCGCCACGCGCACCTCGGCCGCCCAGAGCGCCGTCACGGGCTCCTACCAGGAGCTCTCGCAGCAGGTCCGGGAGGCCGGGCTGCTGACGCGCACGACCGGCTACTACGTGGGGCTGCTGGTCGGCCTCGGGGTCGCCCTCGCCGCGCTCGTCGCCGGGTCGGTGCTGCTCGGCCACTCCTGGTTCCAGCTGATCGTCGCCGGTGCCCTCGGCATCGTGCTGACGCAGTTCGCGTTCGTCGCGCACGAGGCGTCCCACCGCCAGGTGCTGGCGTCCGGCCCGGCGAACGACCGGCTCGGGCGCGTGCTCGCCAACGGCGTGGTCGGCATCAGCCACTCGTGGTGGATGTCGAAGCACTCGCGGCACCACGCCAACCCGAACCGCGTCGGCAAGGACCCGGACATCGCCCCGGACACCATCGTGTTCCTGGAGCAGGACGCGGTCGGGCTGGGACGGGTGAAGGCGGCGCTGGCGCGCGTGCAGGGCTGGGCGTTCTTCCCGCTGCTGACGCTCGAGGGTCTGAACCTGCACGTCACGTCGATCCGCTCGCTGCTCACCGCCGAGCGCAGCCGCTCGCGGACCCTGGAGCTCGCAATGATCGCCGCGCGGCTCGCCGCGTACGTCGCGCTGGTGCTGTGGCTGCTGCCCGTGGGGCTGGCCTTCGCGTTCCTCGGCGTGCAGCTCGCCGTCTTCGGCGTCTACATGGGCGCGTCGTTCGCCCCGAACCACAAGGGCATGGCGATCATCCCGGAGGGCAGCCGGCTGGACTTCCTGTCCAAGCAGGTCCTCACGTCCCGGAACATCACGGGCGGGCGGTTCATGAGCGCCCTCATGGGCGGGCTCAACTACCAGGTGGAGCACCACCTGTTCCCCAGCATGCCGCGGCCGCACCTCGCGCGGGCCCGCCTGCTGGTGCGGGAGCACTGCTCCCGCCACGGCGTCCCCTACACGGAGACGTCCCTGCTGCGGTCGTACGCGATCGTCGTGCAGTACCTCAACCGCGTCGGGCTGGCCGCGCGGGACCCGTTCGACTGCCCGATCGTCCGGCGGTACCGGGCGGTCTGACCGCCTCGGCGCCGGGCCGTCACCCCGCGGGGTGACGGCGGGTGGTCCCGGCCGCCGGGCGAGGCCCGGCAGCCGGGACGCCGGTCACGCGAGCGGCCGGATGTTCGACGCCTGCGGGCCCTTGGGGCCCTGGGTGACGTCGAACTCGACCTGCTGGTTCTCGTCGAGCGAGCGGTAGCCGCCGGTCTCGGCGATCGCGCTGAAGTGCGCGAACACGTCCGGACCGCCGTCGGACGGGGCGATGAACCCGAAGCCCTTCTCGGCGTTGAACCACTTCACGGTCCCGTGGGTCATGATGTCTTCTCTCCTTCGAAGCGAGGCGACGCGACTGCGACGCCTCGAGCCGCGCCCCGAGGGGCACGGACAGTGGTGGCCGTGGAGCGTGCGCTGCACGGCGGCGGCCGGGGGGCGGACGCCCGCGAGCAGGGCGACGGCGCCCTGCCACGACGGGGCGACGCCCAGGGCGCGCGAGTGGTGGTCGTGGACGTGGTGGCCGTCGGCCTCGCGCGCCACCGTGCCGGCGTACTCGCCGGCGCGGGTCGCGACCCAGAGGTCGTCGTCGGCCTGCCGCCAGTCGAGGGCGGCGGGGGTCGTCGGCGCCGCGTCGGCCGCAGGGCGGCGGGCGGGGCGGACGAGGGTGGGACGGTCGGGACGAACGGTGGTGAACGTGGTGATGGTGACTGCTCTCACTCCGCGCGCCGTCGGCGGCTGCGGAGGTGGTCGGGGGGCGGGTCAGGGGTGGTCGCCGGCGTCGTGCGGGCGACGGGTCAGGCCCTGCCGCGGCGGGGAGGTCTCTCGTCCCCGCGGATCGAGTCCGGTCAGTCTACAGGACGGCGCCGCGGGGGCCCGGGCGGGCGGGCGCTCAGCCGCCGAGGTGACCGCCCACCGCGCCGGCACCGCCCGCCTTCGCGGCCGTGACCACGCCCGACGTGATGAGGGCCGCGAGCGGCGAGGCGGCCACGGTCCCCCCGGCGTCCAGGTGGTCGGCCTGCGCCCGCAGCGCCTGCGCGACCGGACGCGCCCCGCCCGCGCGGTGCGCGACGACGGTGTCCGCGAGCGCGCGCAGCAGCGACGGTGGCTGCGACTGCTCCACGTGGTCGGTGCGTGCGACCAGGGGCAGCAGCAGCGCCCGGCCCCGCGCCGGCTTCGCCCGCAGCAGCAGCGTGCCGCCGCCGTTCGGGAGCAGCGCGACCGACGTGCCCGGCTCGAGCCGGACCTCGCGGCGCCACACCCGGCAGCGGACGCGCAGCAGCGTGCCGGCGTCGGGGTCCAGCCACGTCGACTGCCACAGCAGCACCACGAAGAACAGGGCGAGGGCCGGGACGGCCGTGACCGCGTGGACCCGGTTCTCCGGCTGGGTGACCGCCAGGACGACCACCACGGCGAGTGCCGCGACCGCCGTGCCCGCGGCCGAGACGCGGCCGGACCGCGAGGAGAACCCCCGGACCCGGACCCGGGCACCGCCGTCGCTCATCCCCGTTCCCCCCACGGCGCTCCGGCGAACGCCTCGGTGCGCCACGGTAGCCGCACCCTCTCCCCCGCGTGCACCCGCCGGCACAGCTCCATCGCCCGGTCGAACCGCATCCGCCGGCCCCCGCCGGTGAGCTCGGCGCCGCCCGGCTGCCACGTCGCGCTCCACCGCGGGTGCCGCAGCACGACCGTCTCGCCCGCCACCACGTGGCCGATCGCCTGGTCGACCTCGTCCAGCAGCGCCTCCGACCCGGGGTCGCAGGCGTCGCACGCGCACACCGGCACCCTCTCGACGACGACGTCCGGGCGGACCACCGCGACCTCCAGCGGAGCCGGAAGCCCCGGGGTGTCGGCGTCGCCCTCCCGCTCGAGCAGCAGCAGACGCATCGCGCCGTCGCGCGGCGGCACGACCGCGAGCCCTCGGTCCTCCCCCGGCAGCGCCGTGCGGTCCTGCGGGCCGACCGGCTCGGTGCGCGCACCCAGGCGGGACACGAGCACGTCCACCCATGCTGTCGCGCGCGCGTGCACGATGCGGAACCGCTCCGGGTCCGTGACGCGGCCGTACTCGTCGTCCGCGGGGCTGGGGACGTCGGCGTGCGGGTCCGGCCACGACGGCAGGCCCAGGCGGTCGTACCGCCGGGCGACGTCGGCGCGCAGGTCGTCGAGGAGGAAGCGCACGAGCACGACCGTAGACGCCGCCGGAGGCCGACCGGTCGCGGACCCCGGCCGGGCGCCGTGCACGGCGCGCGGACTCAGACGCCCGGATCGAGCCACATCCCCCATCCGACGCCGCCCAGCGTCACGAGCAGCACCGCGAGAGCCCACCCTGCCGCGACCAGCTGACGACCCGGTGCGGGGTCGAGCCGCCACCGGTGCACCGCGGCGCCGAACGGCCACGTGAGGAGCCAGCCCAGGATCAACGCGACCCCGGCCACGACGCCGTGGGGCTCGCCGCCGAGCAGGAGCACGAGACCGATGAGGAGCACCGGGGCCGCGATCACCGGCCACAGCGTCCCGGCCGCCAGCAGCAACTTCACACGACTCCGTCCACGAACCACCGCCCCCGCGCCTGGGGTCCGGGCGACCATACCGATGCTCCCGACGGCGCGGCCGGGGACCACCGCCGACCGGTTGCTGCCCGACCCGCCGCGGGCACCTCGGGACTCCGCGCCCGGCGCCGACCTCCGGTCGCGCAGCGCTCGCCCCCTCACGTCCCGCGCTTGATCGCCGCGGTCGCCAGGTGGTCCGCCGCCTCCGACAGCCGGATCCCCACGATGTCGAGCCGCCGCAGCACCTCGCGGCGGCGGAGCGTGGAGTCGTCGAGCGGCTCGGCCAGCAGGCGGGACATGGCCGTCTGGTAGTGCGCGCGCACCGGGGTCTTCTTGGCCGCGAGCGCCGCGACCGCCACCCGCCCGACGTCGTCGCGCAGGCACGCCGTGGCACGGGCGAGCGCGCGCACGCCGTCGCGGATCTGCTCGAGCACGGGCACGCCGTCCGCGCCGGGGGCGACCCCGTACAGGTCGACCTCGCGGACGTAGTCGCGCAGGTTGTCCAGCACGTCGTCGACGGCCCGCGAGTAGGTGAACAGGTCCTCGCGGTCGAGGTAGCTGGTGAGCGCGCGCGTCAGCGACTCGACGACGTGCGCCCGCCAGGCGTCGCCCTCGTGCTCGACCGCCGCGACGGCCGCCCGCGCGTCGGCGACGCCGAGCGTGCCGCGGGTGAGCCGCAGCGCGATCGTCACGGCGTCCTCGGTCGCCCGGAGCTGGCCGGCGAGGCCGTCGACCAGGTCGTCCCGGGCGGCGCCCGAGATGCCGCGGACCAGCCGCCTCACCCGGCCCCGCGGCCGGCGGTCAGCCACGCGACGCCCGTCGCCACCAGGACGCTCGCGGGCACCGTCAGCACCCAGGCCAGCGCGACTCTTCCGGCGTACTCCCATCGGACTCTTCCTCTCCCTCGTGCGAGCCCGGCGCCCACGAGGGAGCCGGAGAGCGTCTGCGCCATGCCGACCGGGCTGCCGACGGCGGAGCTGGCGAGCATGACGGCGGCGGTCGTCGTCTGGGCGGTGACCGCGTCGAGGCCGCGGACCGCGAGGATGCCGCGGTTGACGGTCCGCTCCATGCGGCCGAGCCCGACGGCGGCGCCGGCGGTGAACAGCCCGGCGCAGAGCGCGAGCTGCCAGGCCACCGCGTCGACGGTCGCGGCACCGGGCGCGGACGCCACGGCGACGATCGCCAGCAGCTTCTGGGCGTCGTTGGCGCCGAACGCGAGGCACAGCACGACGTAGGACGCGACGTGCCAGCGCCGCACGGCCGCCGGGGAGACCCGGGACGCCGCGGACAGCCGGTGCACCAGGCCCGCGAGCGCGAGGCCGGCGAACGGCGCGGCCGCGACGAGCGCGAGCACGCGGCCGATCGCCGCCCAGCCCATCGCCTCCCCCGCCCCGAGGCCGCCGCCCGCGACGCCCGCGATGAGCGCGAGCGTGAGGCTGGTCGGCTGCCCCCACCGGCTCAGCACCCCGGTGACGACGAGCGCGGCGACGACGGCGGCCAGGAACACCGCGCGCCCGGTCGCGGGGTCGCCGCCCGGCGGGACGAGCTCCCGCGCCACGGTCCGCGCCACGGCGGTCCCCAGGAGCGGCGGCGCCAGGGCGATCGCGCACCCGAGCACGAGCAGCGCCGCCCACGGGCGCCCGCCGTGCACGCGCAGGCTCGTCGCGGCGATGGTCGCGCCGGCGTTGGACCCGTACACCAGCGCGAGCACGCCCGCCGCGACCAGCAGGACGACCGACCCCTCGGGCACGGCGGCTCCTCTCGTGATTTGCGTACGCGCTCTCGCAAACGTCAGCGGGTGTTGTCGGATGCTACTCATGAGTGTACAGTCCGAGCCAAGCCGATCCGGTCACGCAGCAATGGTGCGGAATGACGGGATGTCCATCTCGACCCGTTCTGGGTGGACCACACAGCATTTGTCGCGCCCGCGTCGCCGCGGGCCGGACACCCCCGGAGGATCCATGCACGACGTCGTGGCGACGCGCCCCCGCAGCGGTCCGGAGCGGCTCCCGCGCCGGCCCCGCGGCCGGCCGCACGCCTGGGCCTACGCAGCGCTGGCGCCGACCGTGGTGGCGCTGCTGGCCTTCAACTACTGGCCGCTGCTGCGCACCGCGGTGCTCTCGTTCCAGAGCTCCGACCTGTTCGGACGGCCCGCGGGCTTCGTCGGTGCCGACAACTACGCCGCGATGCTCGGGTCGCCGGACTTCCGCCGCACCCTGCTCGTCACGGCCGTGTTCGTGGTCCTGACCGTCGTCGGCAAGCTGCTGGTCGGGCTCGCGCTCGCCGTCCCGCTGTCCCGGCGGCTGCGCGGCACGGCGTTCTCGCGGGCGGCGGTGCTCATCCCGATGGCCGTGTCCGCCGCCGTCGCCGGCCTCGCGTTCCGGGCGCTCATGAGCCCGACGTACGGGCTGCTCGACCAGATCGCGATCGCGCTCACCGGCCGTCCCGCGGGCTGGCTGACCGAGCCGACCATGGCGATGGTGTCGATCGTCGTCGTCGACGTCTGGATCTCGATCGGCTTCGTGACCCTGCTGCTCATCGCGGCGGTGGACGCCATCAGCGTCGAGGTCGAGGAGGCCGCGGCCCTGGACGGCGCCTCCCGCGCCCGGATGCTCCGCTCCATCACCCTGCCGCTCATCACGCCGACGCTGTTCTTCATCGTGGTGACGCAGTCCGTGCAGGCGATGCGGGAGTTCACGATCATCCAGGTCGTGACCGGCGGCGGCCCGGCGCGCGCCACCCAGACGCTCGTCTTCGACATCTGGGCGAAGGCGTTCGGCGGCACGGCCGACTACGGCGCCGCGTCCGCCCGCGGGATCATCCTGCTGGTCGTCATCGCCGTGCTCACCGTCGTGCAGTTCGGCGTGCTCGAGCGGCGGGTGAACTACTGATGCGCGCCCGGGCCGCCCACATCGCGCTGGTCGCCTACCTCGCGGTCGCGGCGCTGCTCGTCGCCCTGCCCGTCCTGTACGTGGTGTTCGCGGCGTTCCGCCCCGGGCAGGCGCTGACCGGCACGTTCCGGGACGTGCTCCCGACCGGCATCTCGCTCGAGAACTTCCAGGCCGCGCTCGGCCGGGCCCCGCTGCTGCGGCAGATGGTGAACTCCGGCGTCGTCACGCTCGCGCAGACCGCCGCCCAGGTGCTGACCGCGCTGCTCGCGGCCTACGCGCTGGTGTTCGGGCGCCTGCGCCGGCCGAACCTCGTGTTCGGGTTCGTGCTGCTCACCATGATGATCCCGGGCGAGACCATCCTCGTCGCGAACTACCTGACCATCCGGTCGCTCGGCCTGTTCGACACGGTCGTCGCCGTGTTCCTGCCGTTCCTGGTCTCCGCGTACAACGTGTTCCTGCTCCGGCAGACGTTCCTGTCGTTCCCGAAGGAGATCCAGGAGGCCGCCGTCGTGGACGGCGCGGGTCCCATGCGGTTCCTGTTCGGGTTCCTGGTCCCGCTGTGCCGGCCGACCGTCGTCACGGTGACGCTCATGGCCGCGATCGCCGCCTGGAACGGGTACCTGTGGCCGCTCGTGGTGTCCGAGACCCCGGCGTCCCGCACCGTCCAGGTCGGCATCAAGATCCTCACCGACGAATCCGGCACCGACCTCGGTGCGTCATTGGCGGGCGTCACCATCGCCGCCGTTCCCACCATCGTCCTCGTGCTCCTCGGCCAGCGATTCCTGGCCAAGGGTCTCACGCAGGGCTCGGTCAAATGAGGAGAGGAATGTCCACCATGCAGAGAATCCGAGGACGCAGGGCGCTGGGGGCGGCGGGGCTGCTCGCCGCGGGCGGGCTGGTGCTCGCCGCGTGCGGGTCGGCCGAGGACCCGGGCGACAGCGCCGGCGGCACGTCCGGCGGGGACGGCGACGGGGTGACGATCGACTTCTGGTACTCCGTCAGCGGGGTGCCGGCGGACACCCTCACCGCCCTGGTCGACGAGTTCAACGAGGAGCACGACGACATCACCGTCAACGCCGTCTTCCAGGGCAGCTACGTCGACTCGATGGCCAAGCTCACCAACTCGGTGCAGTCCGGCGCGCTGCCCGACGTGGTCCAGGGCGGGGACACGTTCTCGACGTACCTGAACGACACGGGCCTGACCGTCGCGCCCGGCGAGGTCGCCGGCGTGGACGGGACCACGTTCGACGGCGAGGACCTGGTGCCCGTGCTCGCCTCGTACTACACGTTCGGCGGCGAGCTCACGTCGGTGCCGATCATGGTGTCCCAGCCGGTGGTGCTCTACAACACCGCGATGCTCGAGGCCGCGGGCGTCGACCCGGCCGACGCGCCCGGCAGCATCACCGAGCTGTTCGAGACCGCCACCGCGGTGCACGACGCGACCGGGACGGCGGGCCTCACGATGTTCCTCGACCCGTGGTGGTCCGAGCAGTTCACCGCGTCCGAGGGCCTGGAGTACTGCACGCCCGAGAACGGGGTCGGCGCCGAGCCGGCCGACGCGTTCCAGTACACGACCGACGCGCAGGTCGGCCTCTGGGAGCACCTGCAGCGCCTCGTCCAGGACGGCTCCATGCTCAACACCGGCACCGACGGCAGCGCGTCGCTCACCGCGTTCGCCGCCGAGGAGGCCGCGATCATGGTGCAGTCGTCGCGGATCTTCGGGGACGCCGAGCGGGCCGCCGCGTTCGACTTCGGCGTCTGGCCGCTCCCGGTCGGCAGCCCCGACGGCGGGGCCGTCCCCGGCGGCAACTCCGTGTGGCTGGTCGACGAGGGCAGCACCGACGAGAGCCGCGCCGCGTCGGCCACGTTCGTGCAGTACCTGGCCTCGCCCGAGGTGCAGGAGCGGATCTTCCTCGAGACCGGGTACCTCCCGACCTCGCAGGAGGCCCTCGCGTCCCTCGAGGGGCAGACCACCGACGTCCAGCAGGTCGCGCTCGACCAGCTCGCCCGGACCACCGACTCGGTGCCGAGCGCCGGCTGCCACACCGGGGCCATGAACGAGGCCCGCGACGCCGTGCGCAGCGCCATCGAGGCCGTCGTCGGCGGCGCGGACGTCGCCGCCACCTGGGCGGACGCGGAGCAGCGCGGCAACGACGCGATCGCGAGCTACCTGGACCGGCTCGGCTGACACCGGCCCTCTGGACCACCGCGGGCCCGGGGCGTCGCCCGGGCCCGCGGTGCCGACCTCACCCCACCCCGCCCCACCCGCCCCACCCGCTCCCCCGCACCGACCCCGAAGCGAGATCCCGATGACCGAGCCCGTCTACGGCGTGTTCCTGCTCCCCGACCCGGTGACGTCCGCGGCCGTCACCACCGTGACCCTCGCCGTCGAGCGCCAGTTCGGCTTCGTGTCCGCCGGCCGGTTCCCGCCGCACGCCACGCTGGCCGGCTCGGTGCCGATCCGCGCGGAGGCGCCCGTCATCGAGGCCGCGCTGGACGTGGTGCTCCGCGACCGCGCCGGCTTCGACGTCCACCACGGCGGCATCGTCCGGCACGGCGCCGCCGTCACCTACGACGTCGACCGCCTGCCCGACGGCCGCCGCAACCAGGCGCTCGCCGACCTGGCCGTCGACGTCAACGCCGCGCTCGCCCCGCTCGCCCACGCCCTCGACGCCTACCTCGTGCAGCCGTTCGACCCGGAGCGGTTCCGGGCGCACATCTCGCTCGCGTCGCACGAGATGCGCACCCAGTCCCACCTCGGGGACGACGTCGAGGCGTTCGTCCGCGCCGTCCCCGCCCCGGCCGTGCCCGCGGTGTTCCCCGCGCGGCAGGTCGCGCTGTACGAGTTCCGATCCGCCGGCTGGACCGGGTGCTGGTGGGAGACGCTGCAGTGGCGGCACCTGCGCACGTGGACGCTGACGGCGCCGCGGGCGTCCTGACGCCGGCCGCGGTGCGGGGTCGGCGGGGCGGGTCGGAGGGGCGGGTCGGAGGGGCGCCGCCCCTAGCATGGGCGACGTGAGCGACCCCGCCGGCGGACCGGCCCCGCGCCGCCCGATCACGGAGGAGTACCTGGCGCTGCGGCTCGGCGTCTCCCGGGCGACGGTGTCCCGCGCCCTGCACGGCACCGGCCGCGTGTCCGCCCCCACCCGGCGGCGCGTGCTCGAGATGGCCGACCGTGTGGGGTACGTGCCCAACGTCATGGCGAGCGAGCTCGCCGCCGGCCGCACGCGCACCGTCGGGCTGCTGCTCCGGGACTCCTCCAACCCCGCCTACGGTCTGCTGCACGCCAGCCTCCAGGCCTCCGCGCACCGCCGCGGCATCGAGGTGCTCACCGTCACCGCCACCGGCGACATCGGCCCGTCGCGCCAGGTCGCCGGCCTGCGCCGCCTGCTCGGGATGCGTGTCAGCGGCCTGGTCGTCGCGACCGGCGACGTCCCGTCGGAGCACCTGCTGCCGTTCCGGGACGCCGTGCCGATGATCCGCGCCGGCCGCCCCGAGTCCGACCCCGAGATCCACGCGGTCGCCTACGACGAGGCGCACCACGCCCGGCTGCTCGTCGAGCACGTGCTGTCCCGGGGGCACCGGCGCGTCGCCGTCCTCACCCCCGACCGCGAGGTGTCCCTGCCCGAGTCGGTGCGCGCGTCGAGCGCCACCGGCCTGCTGGAGGCCGCGGGCGCCGAGCCGGTGCCCGTGCCCGTCCGCGAGACCACCGACGGCGTCGCGCGCGTGCTCGAGCTGGCCCGCCACGGCGTGGTGACCGCCGTGATGTGCCCGACCGACCTGCGGGCTCTCGAGGTGCTGCGGCAGGCCCGCGTCCGCGGCGTGCCCGTGCCCGACGACCTGTCCGTGACCGGCTGCGACGGCGTGCTGCCCGGGCTGGACCTCATCGGGCTCACCAGCGTCCGGCTGCCCGTCGAGGAGCTCGCCGACCAGGTGGTGGGGCACCTCGCCCGGCTCATGCAGGGCGAACCCGAGGAGCCGGTGCACGAGTCGCTGCGCGGCGAGCTGCTGGACCACGGGTCGGTCGGGCGCGTGGCCGTCGACGACTGATCGCTACCTCACCGGTCGCGCCCCGGCTGACGACCTGTCGTCATCCGTGGGAACTCCCCTCGGAGGCTCCGACAGGGCGGTCCTAGCGTCGCGGGCGTCGGTCCCCCGCCGGACGCGCGGCCCGGTGCCGGGCGGCCCGCGGCGGCACCGACGCGCTGATCACTGCGACGAGCGAGGGAGCCGTCATGAGGAGATCCATGCTGCGCGCGCTGGGCGTCCTGGTCGGGGCGGCGTGCGTGCTGCCCCTGACCGTCGCCGCCGCGCCACCGCTCGATCCGGCACCGACGGCGGCGGCCGTGGCGCCGGACGGGTCGGGGCCGGGTGGCTCTCCGGCCGCGCCGCCCGCCGAGGGCGGGGCGAGCGGCGAGCCGGGCCGGCCCGCGGAACCGGGTCGGCCCGCCGAGCCGGGCCGGCCCTCTGATCCGGGTCGGCCCGCCGGCCCCGGTCGCCCGCCCATCGAGCCGGGCACCCCGTCCGCCGCCCCGGCGTGCACCAAGACCGCCGCGCAGGTGCTCGCGGGCCTCCAGGGTCTGCGCGGCCAGCAGCAGTTCACGACCGTCCGGCACCGCGGCGACTTCGACGCCACCACCCCGGAGAACAGCCTCGGCGCGTTCCGGCGGTCGTACGACAGGTGCCGTCCCGGCGTCGAGACCGACCTGCGGCACACCGCCGACGGCAAGCTCGTCATGTTCCACGACACCCACGTCGGCAAGATGATGGAGCCGACCTACGTCCCGGAGACCGCGACCGGCCCGAACGCCGCTCTCACCAGCCTCACGCTCGCGCAGCTCCGGCAGAAGCGCCTCGTGACGATCGACCGCCAACCGTCCGAGTGGAGCATCGTCACGTTCGACGAGTTCCTCACCGACGCCGTCGAGCACGGCGGCCCGTCGCTGCTGTTCGTCGAGGTCAAGGACAACGCCGACATCCTCCCGGCCGTCCAGGAGACCCTCGCGTTCCACCAGCGGCACCCGCAGGCGGCGGTCTTCGACCGGGTGGTGTTCAAGATCCGCCTCAGCGCCTACCCGACGTTCGCCTCGTGGCGGCAGGCGACCGCCGCGATCGCCGGGCTGCCGCGCACCCCGCTCACGCAGGTCATGGTGAGCCGCGTCATCGCCGACGAGGTCGACCGGCGCGCCGACCTCGGCACACCGTCCGGCCAGACGCCCAGCTACTACGCGACGTCCACCTGGGCGAGGGCGAACGCCACCACCGACGGCGTCCTCAGCGTCGAGGTCACCATGAAGGACTCCGTCGGCTTCTACGAGACGCGGCACCAGCAGGGATCCAGCACCGGCACCGCGTTCCCGCAGCCGTTCCGGGACGTCGAGTACTACACGCCGCTCACCGTCAACGAGGCCAACACCCGCCCCGGCACCATGGCGCGGCTGACCGCCCTCGTGCGCGCGTCGAACAAGCCGCTCGGGCAGTTCGTGCCGATCCCCGACTGGGTCATGTGGCGCTCCGGCCCCGTCGACTGGGACCGGACCCTGCCGAGCGTCGTCGGCAGCGCCACCCCGATCACGCCGCGCGAGGCGTACTTCCAGAACGACTCGCGCTGCTGCTACGCCCTGGAGCTGCGCCTCGCGGACACCGGCCACGACCCCGAGCAGAACGAGCAGCGCACGATCCTGCCGTGGATGCAGGACATCGGCGCCACCGTCCTCACCGCCGACGACACCGACAGCATCGACGCGTTCTTCCACGGTCAGGGCACGCTGTACGACCTCGGCCGTCCCGCCGGTCAGACGCAGGTCAGCCCGGCGCCGGCCGCGATGAACTCGCTCATCAGCCCGTCCGCCAACCAGGGCACCCTCCGGCTCAGCCCGACGATGGTGATGGTCTCCGTCCGCTCCATCCAGGTCACCGACATCGACGGCGAGTACCCCGGCGACCTGTTCGGCACCATCAGCATCACCGACCGGAGCACCACCGGGCGCAAGCCCCTCCAGATCGCGCGCAACGACGCGCGCATCCACTACGCCGAGTACCCGGAGGTGCGGCTCGACGCCGGCGGCCAGTCGCTGTTCCGCGGCGGGACGCTCGACATCGAGCTCTGGGACCGCGACCTCGACGCCTCCCCCGACGACCTCATCGTCAAGCGGACCATCGACATCCCCGCCGACACCCCCGACGGCAGCTACTACGTCCTCACCGACCGCGGCGAGACGCACCCGATCCCCGGCGTCGGCAACAAGACCACCTACGGCAAGGCGGTCATCAACTACACCGTCCAGCGGTACTGGACCAACATCGAGCTGCGCGACACGACGATCCGCAACATCGACGGCGAGAACCCCGGCGACCTCTTCGGCACCATCCGCACCACCCACGCCGACCTCGACGACTCCTGGCGGAGCCACAACTTCCTCCGCAACCGCTGGGAGTACCTCAGCATCGGCCCCGGCCGGGACGTGCCGCTCAACTCCCACGACGCCCCCGGCTTCGACCTCGCCGCCATCCGGTTCGACCTGTGGGACGCCGACAGCGGCTCCGCGGACGACAAGATCGCCCAGGGCACGCTCACGGTCGACAAGCACCAGGACATCGACGCGGACAACCTCCGGCGCGTCGACGGGCAGTACGGGTGGGTCACCGCGACGACCTCGTGGAACGCCCGCACGAACCGGGTGCTGCTGCAGCCGATCGGGTTCGCGCCGGTGGTGACGGGGGACGGGTCGTAGGGGCGGGGGCGCGGGCGCCGCGAGACATCCCTGGTCGGGGCCGCATCCCGCGGGCATCCCATCGCGTCGGGGTCACGTCGAGAGCTGCCTCGGGCGCTGCGAAGTCGCGGGCGCGGGAGTGTCGTCAGCTCGAGGCAGCGCTCCCGTTGTCGCGGAAGAGCACCCACTCCAGGTACTCCGCTGGGACAGTGAGCACGCGAGCCCAGTCGTGGACCGCCTCCACGTAGGCGCGGTACCTGTCCGCGCGGGAACGGCTACCCGCGAGATCCACGAGGCGCACGCCGAGCGTGATGTTCAGCGCGCGGTAGACGCGGGCGTCCAGAATCAGCGGCTGCCAGTTTCGACCGTTGCGGCGGCCGGCGTACGCGAACCACTTCGTGAAGAAGGAGGGCCCGACTCCGGGACACCTCCACGCGTCGTACGCCTCCGCCAGTTCCGCCGTCGCATCCGCCCGGCGTAGCCGCTCGGCGCTGACCCGCAGCGCATCGACCAGCTGTTCCCGGTGGGCGAACGCCCGGGCGGTGTGCCGGAGTGTCCGCGCACCCGTGACCCCTGCGCCCCATGCCTGGACCACGAGAAATGCTCGAAGGAGCGCAACGTCGTCCGCGGCGTCGGCGCCGTCGAGCAGACGCGCTACCGCCGCGCGGTCGACCAGTCGGTCGCCGGGCTTCTGCTGGCTCGGGATCGAGACAGCGTCGTCCTCGAGCACCGCGACGATCTCAGGCTCGACGTCGAGAAGAGCCGCTCTCCACGATCGTGGACGGAACAACACGGGGTCCTGCCGCGCCGTGGCGTAGGCGTCAGTCACCCCGCGCAGCCCCTGTGGCATGGCATACGCATCGGTCACGACCTCGCCTCCCACGAATGCGCATGGCGGTACCGGACGATGACGTCCGCAGGCAAGCGACCGCGGTCACTCACCGTGATGCCCTGCCGTCGCGCCCAATCCCGGATCTCTGCCGGCGAAGCTCCCGACGCCTCCGATCCCGCACGCTCGGCCACGGAGGCGGGCACCGCAAGTGGCGCCTCCCCGTACTTCGTCGCGGTGATACTGGGCGCCACCGCGGGCTGGATGTGGTCGAGGAGGACTCGGAAGAGCCCCGGCTCGACGATGCGGGTACCCAGTCGCAGTGCCTCCGAGAGCTTCGTGCCGGTGAAGCTGCCATCCGTGACGAGCATGGCCGTGCGGCGTGAGACGCTTCCCGACACGCGCACGCCTACCTCTCGGGCTCTCGCCTCCAGGGCCGTGCGCACGTCCTCGTCGCACCCTGTGAACACGACCGATTGCCCCACGCACAAGGGCTCACCATGTGGCCACCCCTCCGGCAGCGGGGCCAACCCCTCGCTCTGCCGCGCGTCGCGCCTAGTCCCGGCGACGTTCAATGCGGCGAGCACGCGGCCGCGATCAACGCCGAGTAGCTTCGCCACCTCGTAGAGCTCGGCCCGCTCGGCCTGGGTCACTGTTGCGTCGGCAACCGCCTTGTCCGCGAGTGCCAGCAGAAACGCCTCGTGCGCGAGCGCCACAGCGGGCGGTTCCAACTCCCACAGCTGAGCGACGTCCGAAAGTGCGCCGATCTCGTCAATCGTGAGGAGTCCGTCCTCGAGGACTTCCGCCAGGAGCTCCACGTACGAGGCTGTGCCCTCCGGCGCATCGGCTGGGACGACATCCGTCACCGCGAGATCATCGAGTAGTTGGACAAGGCGGCGCTGCTCTCGCGGTTGCTCGCTCTTCCGGCGGATCTCTCGCACGACACCGCCAGTGGAAGCGACCACTCCAGTGTCGGAAGGTTGCGTGGGCCACACGACGCCGCCGGCCGCCTTGACCAGCTCGTCATAGAGCCCTGCGCCAGTGCGCCGCGCACCGAGGTAGGCAGCGAGCAGACCGGCAGCCGCACGAGCATCACCGAGCGCAGAGTGCGCGCCCTCATGACGCACTCCTGCCGCTGCGCAGCAATCGGACAGTCGTCGGCGCCCCAGGGAGGGCATGTGGCGTCGACTCTCTTCGAGAGTGCACAGCGCTGGAGGCCATGGCATGGCCCATCCGGCGCGGGCGAACTCGGCGCGGAGGAATGCGAGGTCGAAGCGAGCATTGTGAGCGACGAGGACGAGGCCTGACAGCCGATCGGCGAGCTTGGCGGCTTCTGCCGAGAACAGAGGCGCGGTCGCAACGTCGGCCGCGGTGATGCCGTGGATATGCGTCGCACCGACGGGGCCCTGCGGATTCAATCGGGATGACCATTCGTCAAGCGCACGACCGGAAGCGTCGCATCGAACGACGCTTAGCTCGAGCACCCGGTCGCGAACCGCAGCGAGGCCGGTCGTCTCGACGTCGAGAACGGCGAAGACAGCGCGGCTGGACTCGGCCGTAGGCGGGACGGCCACTGACGCCGTCGCGCTCGTAGAAGTCCCCCGCTCGAGCGTGCGAGCCTGGTCGAGCAGCTGCACGGCCGTGGGCTCGATCGTCCGCTTGGCCGGTCGCAGCCAGTCCCACATCCCCATACGTCGTCCTCGATTCAGCGCGTGTAGTTGCCGGAGGCTATCGGCATGGTCGCGGCCCCCGACAAGGGCGCCTGCACCTGGATCGCCCGATCGGACGGTCAGGACACGCTCAGCGACGAAGCGCCCGCGCCGCCCGATCGCAACATGCTGCTCGCGAGTCGGCATAGCGAAGGCGGGGACCGTACCTATCCTTCCCCGCGAGCCGCGGAGTCCGCCGCAGCCGCGATGAGGACGAGCTCTTTTCGCCACTGCGGGGCTCGCTCACCCCGGGTCTTGCAGGCGTGACAGTTCGGACAGAGCGCCACCATGTTCCGCGGGTGGTCGTCGCCACCCAGCCCCAGATCCCGAATGTGGTCAACGTCCAGGATGGGGTCGCCCTGTCGATTTCGCTCAGCGGGCATTCCGGTGCACAACGGACTCTCGCACTTACCCCGGGACCGAAGAAGCACCGCCCGTCGAGCTGCCGCACTCCGCGCGAAGTCGAGGCGAGGCACGCCGCGCACCCGATCACCTTGTCCTCGTGCTTCGACCCGAGCGACCAGCTCTGCATAAGTCGAGTCAGGCCGCGCCTCGGGTCCCAAGGGGGCCGCTTCGGCGGCTCGCGCACCGTCGTCCAGCGCAGCGGAGACGTGAGCGGGCCACTCGTCGGGGTTGGCGCTTGGCACCGCGCTCAAGACCCACTCGATCTCAGCGCGAGCGAGTCCATCGTCGTCGACACCGTTCACCCACGAGCGACCGATAACCACGCACCACGTCAGGAACGTGATCGCCCCTCCGTTCGGCCGGTACCAAAAGCGGACGGGCGCTTGCTCGACTCGAGCCTTCTCGAGACGGGCATTTCCACGCCGGTCGACCCGCTGAGTTCCGACTCGACCTTCTCCTCGATACCCGAAGGGAGCGACGAGCGATGGCGGGTCGTCCGAATAGCGTCCCCTCTCGTTGGAAAAGACGTTCACGGTAGAGTCACCGGGGAATCGGGTAATGCCGGGGATCTTGTCGCCACCGTAGACAGCCTGAATCTCAGTCCGGCTAGGGTACGAGTCACCGACAGCCGGACGTCGAACCGATGCGAGTGGAACGCCCGCGGGACCCTGCGCTGCTGCGACGTCGCCGATCACGCGGTGACCCGAGAAGGCTGCTTGAGCTCAACGCCGTACGATCCGGAGTGCCCACTGGACGAACTCATAGCCAGAAGATCGGTGCGTACGCGCCCAACTTGAGCGATGCGACAACGACAGCCGCGAGCAATCCATCACCCCTTCCGCAGCGTCGAGTTCCTGCGAAAGACGGCCGCTACTCGCACGGAACGTGGTCGAGGCTGCGCGGTTGCCCAAGGGAGTTCCCTACGATCCGGACATGACAACGCCCGGTCCGCAGCAGCGCAACGCCGGCAACGGACACATCGGCATCCAAGGTTCCACCCGTGCTGCACCCCTCGTCGTGCAGCTCCGGCCGGAGACCCGCCAGGCCCTCGAGCGTCGCGCCGCCCGCGACCCGGGGCGGCGGGGAACGGCCGCGATCCGGCTCGCCCTCTTCATGTCGGCCCTCCTCCTCGTACCGCTCGTCGCAATCAACGCCATCGAAGGCTTCCGTCTGCGGACGCTGGTGCTGCTGCTCTTCCTCGCCATCCCCGCCGCCATCGCGCTGTGGGGTCGGCGCATGCTCCGCACCGTCCCCGGCGAGGTCGCGGTGGACGTCCTCGTCATCAGCGACGACGAGGTCCGCTTCGAGGCGCTCACCGCCGTGAACCCGGCGATGGGGGTCGCGGAACCGGACGTCTGGCCGCGGGGCTGCACGACCGTCGAGGTCCGGAGCTCACCGGTTCTCGGGACACGCATCGTCTTCCGCGGACCGGAAGCACGGCGCCGCGTCTACCTGGCGCGGATGCTCGACACCCCAGCGGCGACGATCGAGGCCAGGCTCGCGGGTTGACGCCGGCGCCGCCTACGCCGTTCAGGTGGTTGTCGCAGGCAGCGGTCGTCGCTGTCCCGCGCCGCGCCGATGTCGTCGGCATGTCCGACCCGAGCGAGGACGCCCCGAGCACCGTCAGGACCATGCGCCTGCGCTATGCCGGTGCGTGCCGCGCGTGCGGGGTGACGCTCGCCGCGGGAACCACGGCGGCGTACGACCGGCGGACCCGCACGGTGTCCTGCCTCGCGTGCCACGGCGCGGAAGCACCCGCCGTGCCCCTCGACACCTCGGCCGGCACGCCGGGCGCGTCTGCGCGGCGCGAGTTCGAGCGACGCTCCGCGAAGCGTGAGGAGCGCGTGCGGGCCGCGCACCCGCGGTTGGGCGGGCTGATCCTGGCGCTGTCCGACGACCCGCAGAGCACCACCGCGTGGGCTCGAGGCGCGCGCGGGGAGGAGCTGCTCGGGTCCGCGCTCAACGGACTCACCGACCGGGGCGTGCGCCTGCTGCACGATCGACGCATCCCGCGCAGCCGCGCGAACATCGATCACATCGCCGTCGCCGCCAGCGGCGTATACGTGGTCGACGCAAAGCGGTACCGCGGCCGGCCGACGCTCCGGGTCGAGGGTGGGATCCTGCGACCGCGGGTCGAGAAGCTGGTGGTCGGGGGCAGGAACTGCACGGCGCTCGTCGCCGGCGTGCACAAGCAGGTCGGCGTCGTGCGTGACGCCCTCGCTGCGGCGGGCATGGATGACGTCCCTGTGCACGGGGTCCTGTGCTTCGTGGACGCGGACTGGCCGCTGATCGGCGGGTCGTTCGTCACCGGCGGCGTCGCTGTGCTGTGGCCGAAGAAGCTCGGCGAACGTCTGCGAGCCGAGGGGACGCTGGACCAGTCGACCGTCGATGCCGCGCACCGCGCGTTGGCCGGTGCCCTGCCTGCCGCGTGAGGCGGTGGTCGGCGCTCATCTACCGTCTGGACCCGTGAGGAGCGACATGACCGACGTCCTGTACACCGGCCGCTGGAGCAGCAGGACCCGGCTGCCGGTCCCCGGCGTGGGCTGGTACGACGAGGCCAAGGCGCGCGCGATCTACGACGAGCGGAGGGAGTTCCTCTGCGTGGTCGACGCCGAGGACCGGCTGGAGGACGGCCGTCCACGTCAGCGGTGGATCATCGGCGTCTCGGGAGACGAGGGGTTCCGGTGCGGGTTCTTCACGCCCGCCGGGACCCTCTACCGCCAGATCGACTACGCACCTCGGCAAGGGCGCCTCTGGCGCGAGACGACCGTGGACTACCGGTATCCGGACGACGCCCGCCTCTACGCCCGCGGCTCCGAGTCGCTCGGCCACACGATCGCCCGCTTCGCCCCCGACGGGAGCGGCACCGTCCTGCACGTCGAGACCGGCAACCCCGTGGGCGAGGAGGTCGAGCTCCACGACGCGCCCGTCGCGGGGTTCTGGCTCGACAGGCCCGAGTTCGGCGACTGGTCCCGGCTCTCCGACCCGCTGTACGGCGTCCCGACGGACGACGACGTCGACCGCCACATCGCCCGCCGGCTGTCCTGACCCGGTCGACCCGGCGCTCCCCGCGGTGCTGCCGACCGCTGCGGCGGCGGGCAGCCCGATCCGGTGACAGACCGTCGGCCACGACCCGATCCCGCTTGCACCACCCCCCTCGCCCGTTACGTTCGAGGTGAGGGCCGTGCGGGACCATCCGCCGGACCCTCGCGGCACCCGCCGATCGAGCCGCGATCGGGCCGACCCGCTGGAGGACATCCCGTGACCACGACCCCCACCCGCCCTTGGACCCGCGCTCGCGCCCCGCGCGCGTTCGTGCTCGCCCTCGCCGCGGGTGCCCTCGTCGTCGGGACGTCGGCGTGCACCGGCGGCGACGACGACACGGAGAGCACCGACACCACGGCGCCGGCGCCCGACCCCGTCACGACCACGGACCCCGCCGACGACGGCGCCGATGACGACGCGTCGGCACCCGCCGGCGACGACCTGCTCGCGGGCACGCACCAGGTCGACATCCAGACGTACGGCGGCGAGTGGGTGACCACGACCGTCGAGGGCGGCGTCACCACGGTGACCGACCCGGCGGAGGCCGGCGGGGTGCCGACCACGTGGGTGTTCGAGCCGAACGGCTCGGCGTTCCAGGTGCGGACCGTCGCGACGACGGACGCGGAGCCGTCGTGCCTGAGCATCCCGGGCGACGGCGTCGTCACGGTGGCGACGTGCGACCCGGCGGCCGCCGACCAGCAGATCCAGGTCGGGACGCTCGACCAGCCGGACCAGGTGAACATCTCGTCGGAGGCGGGCGTCGTGGTCGCGGACCAGGAGGGCGGCCTCGCGATCGAGCCGGACCCGTCCAGCCCGGCCAGCGTGTTCACGCTCGTGGACCGCGGCGCCGCCTCGGAGGCCTGACCGCAGCGACCGAGCACTCCGGTCGGGGACGAGGGAGCGCGGCGGTGCCCGCTCACCGCGTCCCCGGCCGGCGCACGGCCGGTCACCCCGCAGGCGCGAAGCCGAGCGAGAGGTAGAGCCGGAGCGCGTCGGGCGCGGAGTCGTCGACCCGCAACCCGATGGGGGCGGGAACCGCCCGCTGGACGGCGTGCACGAGGGCCCGCCCGATGCCGCGGCGGCGCGCGTCCGGGACGACGAACAGGTCGGTGATGAAGGGGCCGCGCGGGACGTCTGGCCACGGTGGGTCCTCGACGGTGATGATCGCGCCGCACAGGTCGTCGCCGATCCGCGTCAGCAGGCTCCCCGCCGTCAGCCAGCGGCCGTACTCGCCGTTCCACGCCGCCAGCACGTCGTCCGAGGCGGCGGTCAGCGACATCTCGTCCGCCGTTCCCCGGTAGGCGGACCAGTAGCCGCGGCCGACGTCCGCCAGGTCCTCCTCGCCGATGCGGTGCAGCGCCACCGGGACGGGCGGGCGCCAGGGGTCAGCGGGGACGGAGCCGGAGAGCAGGAGCTGGTTCGCCACCCGCGCACGGTAGGTGCTGTCCGGGCGGCGCGGCGACGGGTCATCGCCCCGTGCTCACACCTCCCCGACCTCCTTCACGGCCGCCGCCTGGTCCTCGGCGCGCCGTCCCGCGAGCCCGTGCCCGACGACCGTCACCCACGGCACCAGCGCCAGCACGAGCAGGCCCCACACCAGGGGCGCCCCCGCGACGACCAGCGCCACGGCCCCGACCACCACCGCCGCGGACGCCGCCGCCAGCCCGACGTGGACGCGCCCGCGCTCCCGGCTCAGCGCCCCGAACAGCGCTGTGAACGTCGCCACGTAGACCGTCACGGGCACGGCGACCGTCAGCAGCGTCCCGACCCGCCCCAGCGCGCTGGCGCCCTCCAGCGAGAACGCCGCCGCGTGCAGCCCGCCACCGGTCGCGACGATGGAGCCGAACAGCACGATGTGCCCGTACCCCCACGCGAACGACCGCCGCCGGCGCGCGGCCAGGAGCGCACCGCTCGGCATGACGTCGTACGCCCACCACAGGCCGAACGTCAGGGCCACGCCGGCGAGCCCGAGCAGCGCGGTCTCGACGGTCCAGCCGGACTCCTCGAGGATCGCGGCGAGCGCGAACGTCGTGCCGGTGAGCCCCTCACCGACGGCGATGATGACGACCAGCCCGTACCGCTCCGCGATGTGGTGGGGGTGCCAGGGGGTGCCGCCGTGCACGCGCTCGGCGACGACCGGGCCGACGGCCTCGAGCACCATGAGCGGGACGACGAGGACCAGGGCCGTGACCGTCGGGACGTCGACCAGGGCGAGCGCCACCCACCCGGCCTGCGCGGCGAGCAGCGTCGCGATGAACACCGCGATGCTCGGCCGTCGGTCCGGGTCGGCGAGCGCCGCGCGGCTCCACTGGAGCACCATCGGCACGCGCATCACGACGTAGCCGAGCACGAGCACCCGGTTGTCGAGGTGCTCCCCCGCGGCGAGGGACTCGAACATCGGCGGGACGCCCAGCGCCAGGATGAGGACGCCGACCATCTGGACCATCGTGGTGAGCCGGAACAGCCAGTCGTCGGTGTCGTACGCCGAGGCGAACCACGTGAAGTTGATCCACGCCCAGGACACGGCGAACGTCGCGAACGCGAACCCGGTGACCGCCGCGCCGACGTGGCCGTCCGCGACCAGGACGGCGAGCTCCTCCGCCGTCCGCCCGAACGCAATGACGAACGTCAGGTCGAACAGCAGCTCCAGCGGCGTCGCGGTCCGCAGCCGCTCCAGCGGGTCCCGCCCGACCATCCGCACCCGCAGCGGGGCGACGCGCGGGGACGCGGCCGGGGAGCCGGGCGGACTCGTCACGCGACGGATCGTGGCACGGCCACGGCGATCCGGGAACACCGGGGCGGTCAGTCGGATGACAGTCCGAGGAGGGGCCGCATCGATGCCGCGAACCCCGGGGTCCCCGCACGGCCGAGCGAGTCCAGCACCTGCCCCGGGGAGAGCGGTGGACGGCCCGTGCCGCGCGACTGGCTCTCGATCACCGCGACCATCGTCGGCGGGTCGAGGTCTGCGAGGTCGAGCAGGAAGTCGTCGGGGTCGCCGCCGAGGACGATCCCGTCGACGAGCGGCTCCCACCCCAGGACCGTGGCGTCCTCGAAGGCGCTCTGCATGGCCGTGAGTCGCGCGTCGACATGCGTCGGCGCGATCTCCGGGTGGACTTCGAGGACGGCGGAACGCACCTCTCGGAGGATCTCCGCCGACCAGAGCGGGCGGTACAGCCCCGCCTCCGCCGCGCGAAGGAGCGTGTCGGCCAGCGAGGCGGGGACGAGCACGCAGGCGTCGAGCAGCGCCCCGAAGCTCACGGATCCCCGCTACCGGTCGCTCGCGCCGTCGCCCCCGCCCGCACGAGCGCGACGGAGGGCGTTCTCGTAGTCGGAGGCGGCGGCGTCGTAGAGCCCGTCGGCCACCGCCTGGCGCGTGATGCCGTCGAGCTGCGCGCGCTGTTCGCGCCGTCGGTCGTCCCGGAACGCGAGCAGGTCGTCGAGGCGCACCCGGCGGTGCCGCGTGACCCGCTCGAACGGGATCCGACCCTCCTCGAGGAGCTTCACGACCGTGGGCCGTGAGACGCCCAGGAAGTCGGCCGCCTGGGAGGTCGTCAGCCGCTGCTCCACGGGAGCGACGGTGATCGCCCGACCGGCCTCCATCGCCTCGACGACCCGTACGAGCACGTCGTGCACCGGGGACGGGATGTCGACGGCGGTCCCGTCCGGGGCGACGAGCCGGGCCGTCGGCTGCTCGAGAGCGCGCGCGAGCAACCTCACCGACTCGACCTCGGCACCCTCGGAGGGTGGCAGCGTGGTCCTGGCGGCAAGGGCGGTGCTCATACGCACACGATGCGCGAGAAACGAAACATTCGCAAGAGCGCGCCCGGGCCTGGGGACGACCTCGCTCCGTCCCGCCGCTCAGCCCCGGGCGGCCTCCGCCTCCAGCGCCTCGGTCAGCAGCCCCACGAGCGTCTCGAGCTGCACGTCCGCCGCCCCGGCGTCCTCCTGCTCCCCGGCGCCGTCGAGCGCCCGCGCCGCGAGGCCGGACTTGGCGTCGATGAGCTCGGCGATCTTCGCGTCGACGGTCTGGGCGGCGATGATCCGCCAGGCGGTGACGGGCTCGGACTGGCCGATGCGGTGGATGCGGTCGATGGCCTGGGTCTGCTCGGCGTCCGTCCAGGAGAGCTCCGCGAGCACCATGTTGGACGCGACCTGCAGGTTGAGGCCGACGCCGGCGGCCATGAGGGAGCAGACGACGATCTGCACCTCGGGGTCGTCGGTGAACGCGGTGACGTTCTTCTCGCGGGCCTTCGGCGTCTGGTCGCCGCGGATGGACGCGTACCGGATGCCGCGGTCGGCGAAGAGCTGCTCGGCGGTGTCCATGACGTCGACGTGCTTGGCGAAGAACACGACCTTGCCGACGTTGCGGGCGAGCTGGGCGGCGTAGTCGGCGGCCAGCCCGGCCTTCGCCTGGCCGATGCGACGGACCATCGTGAAGACGTTCTCGCCGCCGCCCTTGCTGCTGGAGTCCTTGAGCTCCGTGGCGGCGACGCGGCGCACCAGGTCGCGGTCGAGGCCGTCGGAGACCTCGGACCGGGCGGCGAGCGCCGCGTGGTACCGCTCGACCATGCGGCGGGTGAGCGCCTCCTCGGCGGCCCGGATGGAGCGGCCGACGGCGCCGTCCAGCTCGACGGGCAGGTCCGCGACGCGGCGGGCGGGGATGTCGGCGACGACGTCGATCTTGCGGCGCCGGACGATGCCCATGTCGATGACGGCGGTGCGCGCGGCGGCGGAGAACCCGCGGTCGGCCGGCGTCAGGCCCGTCTCCTCCAGGGCGGTCATGAGGCGGCCGAGCGGCTTCTCGTCGTCGATCCAGCCGAGGTACTGCCAGATGGCGCGGAAGTCCTCGATGTCGTTGATGAGCGGCGTGCCGGTGAGCGCCATGAGCAGCGGCCGGGGCGCGCGCTCCCGGATCCGCTCCGACAGGGCGAGCACGTGCCGCGAGCGCTGCGAGCCCTTGTTCTTGATGAAGTGCGCCTCGTCGACCACCATGCCGCGGAACCCGAAGTCGCCGAGCCAGCCGACGTGCCGGTCCAGCAGCTCGTAGTTGACGATGACGACGTCCGCGAAGCCGTTCACGCCCTCGCCGTCGCCGTGCACCACCGTGGGCTGCCGCTCGGGCGTCCACATGCGGACCTCGTGCGCCCAGTTGGTCTTGACGACGTTGGGGACGACGACGAGCAGCGGGTAGGCGTCGGCGGCGCGGGCGGACAGCAGCGCCTGGGCGGTCTTGCCGAGGCCCGGCTCGTCGGCGAGCAGGTAGGTGCGGTGGCCGGCGGCGGTCGCGGCGACGACCTGCGCCTGGTGCGGCATGAGCTCGCGACCGGCGGGCACCTGGACGAGGCGGCCGTCGGGCAGCGGCATGCACGCGGGTGCACCGGCGGGCGCCTGCTCGAACGAGCGGAACAGCGGCTCGAGCAGCTCCCAGCCTGCGAGGCGGCGCGGGCGGCCGGCCATCCGCTCGGCGGCGGCCTCGAAGTCGGGGGCCAGGAAGGGGTTCGCGAGCTGCCGGGCGACGACGGAGCGGGGCACGACGCGCTTCTCGGCGCCCGGCTCGGGCTGCACGGGCGCGGGCTCCTCGGGCTCCTCCGGCGGCTCCAGCCCACCGGCGCGCATCATCGTGGCCTTCAGGGTGCGCGCGGCGTCGGAGACGCGGGCGTCGTCGCCGAGCAGCGCCAGCAGGGAGGTGTCGCGGGCGGCGATCTTCGCGAGCAGCGTCGCCACGCCGTCGAGCCGCTTGAGCTGCTCGGTGCGGCGGGACTGCCCGAGCTCGGCGTCGCCCATCACCCGGGCGCGCTCCTCGCGGACCAGCAGGGCGACGACCTGGAACCTGGTGCGCACGGCCGGGCGCGTCGGGGGCCGGCGGACGATCGCGTCGACGTCGCGGGCCGCCGCGGCGAGGACGGGGATCAGCCCCTCCTCCGAGCGGCGCGGCGCACGACGTCGCTGCGCGGTGGCGGCACCGCCACCACCGGACGCGGAGCGCCCACCACCGGACCGCCGCCGACCCGAGCCCGCTCCTGCCACATCTCCTCCTTCGACGACCGACCGCAGCGACGACGGCGGCACGGCACGCGCCGGCGCCGCAGCACACGCGTCCGCGACGCCCCGGACGGGCACCGCCCGGACACCCGCACCGGCAGAACTCCGGACGACCCGACCACCCGGGACGACCCGACCGCCCGGGTCGATCCAGCCGCCCGGGAAGACCCGGCCACCCAGGACGACCCGGCAGCCCAGAACGACCCAGCCACCCAGGACGATCCGACCGCCCCGGCGCTCCGACTGCCGGAACCCCCGACGATCCGGGCACCCGGACCCGTCCGGACGCCCGGCACCGCACGCCACCGTGGTGCATGTGCGCGCCACCGGACGACCGGGACCTCCCGGCACGCCGGGGCGCCGCGGTCAGGGCCGAGCCTTGCGCCCCCGGCGGGAGTGACTCCACCGGCCACCCGGGGGTGGCACGCCGCCATACGCCTCGCGGGACCACGACGCGGACCACCGTGGGTGCGTCGCCGTCGGGAGCAGCCTAACGCCGCGGAGCCCCCGCGTGTCACGGCGCCCCGCGGACGCGCCCAGCCGGCGCGAGGTCGTCAGGTACGGCCGAGGTCGTCACGCCGGGCTGACGACCTGGGCCCGCAGTGACGACCTCGCCGACCCGGTGGGCGACGGGCCCGGGGCCCGGGGTGCAGGCGGGTGCCGCCGCGAGGCAGTCGCCCGGCGTGCGAGGTCGTCACGTGCAGCCGAGGTCGTCAGGTGCCGCCGAGGTCGTCCCGTGCAGCCGAGGTCGTCACGTGCGGCCGAGGTCGTCACGCCGGGCTGACGACCTCGGCCCGGAGTGACGACCTCGCGCTCCGCTGCGGCGGCCCGGGCGGCGGCGACCCCGTGGTCGCCGGCCGGCGGGGCCGGCGCGTCAGCCCTTGACGGCGCCCGCCATCACGCCGGACACCAGCTGCTTGCCGGCGACGACGAACACGACGAGCAGCGGCGCCGCCACGAGGAACACGCCGGACATCACCAGGCCGGTGTCGGTGGTGAACGCCCCCTTGAGCTGCGGCACCACCAGCGGCATCGTGAGCTGCGACCGCATGACGACCGACGGCCAGAAGAAGCTGTTCCACGACCCGACGAACGTGAACAGCGCGAGCGTCGCGGCGGCCGGCCGGGCGGCGGGCAGCGCGATCGACCAGAACGTGCGGAACATCGACGCGCCGTCGACGCGGGCGGCCTCGACGAGCTCGAACGGCAGCGCCTCCTGCAGGTACTGCGTCATCCAGAACACGCCGAACGCGGTGACGAGCGTCGGGACGGTCAGGGCGAGCAGCGAGTCGATCCACCCGAAGTCGTTCATCATGATGAACATCGGGATGGTGCCGACCTGCGCGGGGATCGCCATGGTGGCGATGACCGCGACGTACAGCGCCTGGCGCCCGCGGAACTGCAGCTTCGCGAAGCTGAACCCGGCGAGCGTCGAGAAGAACACCGTCGACGCCGTGACGGACACGGCCACGAGGACGGAGTTCAGGAACGCCATCCAGAAGTTGAACTGCGAGGCGTTGAACACCTCGCCGAAGTTCTCGATCAGCACGAGCGTCGGGAACCAGGTCGGCAGGGTGCCGACGGCGCGGGCGATCTCCTGCGTGGTGGACGACCCGTACATCGCGGAGGCGTACAGCGGGAAGACCGACACCACGAACACGACCGTGAGGATCACGTACGTGACCCACCCGGGCCGGCGGCCGGCGGACTCGTGCTGCGGGACGGGCCGGCCGCGGGCGGCACGCTTCCTGGCGTAGGCGGCGGCGCCGCGACCCGCGGTGTTCTCGATGAATCCGGTGCTCACGACCGCACTCCTTCCTGGGTGGCGTCGGCGTCGGCGTCGTCGGCCGGCCCCGGTGGCCCGGAGGTCGGCGCGGCGACCGTCTCAGGACCCTGCGGGGCGGACGCGACCGACCCGGCCGCGACGGCCCGCGCCCGGGCGACCGCCGCGTTGTGCTGGGCGCGGGTGACGCGGGACGCCTTGGACTGCGAGGACGAGATGGACCGGGTGAGCAGGAAGTTCACCAGGGAGAACACGGCGATGATGAGCGCGAAGATCCACCCGACGGCCGCGGCCTGGCCCAGCCGGTCCTGCCAGTCGCCGAAGCCGAGCTCGTAGAGGTAGAGCACGACGGTCGTCCACTGGTTGTCGGCACCGCCCTTGCCGCCGCCGGTGCCGCCGCCGTCGAACATGCGGGCCTCGTCGAAGATCTGCAGCCCGCCGATCGTCATCGTGAGGATGACGAAGATCATGGTCGGCCGGATGCTCGGGATCGTCACGGAGAAGAACTGCCGGGTGCGGCTCGCGCCGTCGACGGTCGACGCCTCGTAGAGCTCGCGCGGCACGGCCTGCATGGCGGCGAGGAAGATCAGCGCGTTGTAGCCGGTCCACCGGAACACGACCATCGAGCCGATCGCCATGTGCGACAGCATCCGGTCCTGGAAGAACGGCGAGTCGAGCCCGGTGAGCAGCCCCAGGTCGTGCAGGTTCGGCACCAGCAGCCCGAACTGCCCGAACACCTGGCCGAAGATCATGGACGTCGCGACGGGCATCACGACGAACGGGACCAGCACGCTCATGCGCCAGAACGTCCGGGCGCGCAGGTTCTGGTCGAGCACCGCCGCGATGAGCAGCGCGAGGACGAGCTGCGGGACGCTGCCCCACAGGAAGATCGAGAACGTGTTCTCCAGCGAGCGCCAGAACAGCGGCTGCTTGAGCACCCACGTGAAGTTGTCGAACCCGACGAAGTCGCCCATGCCGGCGCGACGGTGCCAGTCGTGCAGGGCCACGACGACGTTGAACAGGAGCGGGAACGCCCCGAAGACCGCGAACAGGATGAAGAAGGGCGAGACGTACAGGTACGGCGAGACCTTGATGTCCCACCGCGAGAGCCGCTGACCCCACCCCACGCGGCGCACCGCACCCGGTGCCGCCGATCTGGATGACATGCGTGAGCCTTCCGTGACGTGCGTCTGGTGGACGGGCTGCCGGCCGGCGCGCACACCGGCCGGCAGCCCCGGTCGCGGCCGGCGCCCTCGCGGGGGCGCCGGCCGCGTCGGGTCAGCTCGCGGTCTCGAAGCCCAGGGCGTCGAAGTTGGCGACCACGGAGTCCCACGCCTCCTGGGCGGTGGCGCTGTCGGACTCGACCAGGCGGATGCCGTCCGTGACGAGGGTCTGGATGCCGGCGAAGTTCTCGCCGCGGTAGCCGCCGGCCGCGGCGTCGCCGGCCGCTGCCGCGAGGTCGCCGTAGATCTTGCCGACCTGCTGGTCGCCGAAGAACGGGTTGGTGGACTCGGCGATCTCGGGGGCGGACATGGCCTCGAGCTGCGACGGGAACTGGCCGGTGGTGTTGAACCAGTCGATCGCCGCGTCGGGCGAGGTCAGGTAGTCCGCGAGCTCCGTGGCCCACGCGGTGTTCTTGCCGGTGGACGGGACGGCGAAGAACGAGCCGCCCCAGTTGCCGCCGCCGTCAGGGAACGTGCTGGCGATGCGCCAGCCGTCGATGCCGTCGGCGTTGTCCGCGATGATCCCGGTCATCCAGGCGGGCGTGACCACGGTGGCCCACTGCTCGTTCTGGAACCCGGCGCCCCAGTCGGCGTGGCCGATGGCGATGCCGGCGGAGATGTCGTCCTCGGCGGCGTCGGCGAACATCATGAAGAGGTCCTTGACCTCGGTGTTCTCCGACAGGTCGTACGGCAGGCCGGACTCCGGGTCCTCGAACGCGGCGGGCAGCAGGTTGATCGCGGCCTGGAACGCGTTGGTCAGCGAGTCGATGAAGTAGTTGTCGCTCGCGGCGACGTACTCGCGGCCGGCGTCGAGGAACGTCTGCCAGGTGGCGTCGTCCCCGCCGATGAACTCGCCGAGCGACTCCGGGTCGGTGGCGACGCCGGCCTCGGCCGTCATGTCCTGGTTGAACGCGATGGCGAGCGGGCCGATGTCGGTGCCGTAGCCGGTGATCGCGCCGTCGACGGAGCCCTGCGAGACCTTCCAGTCGACCCAGCGGTCCGGGATCTCCGGCAGCTCGACCCAGTCCTCGGGGACGGCCATCATCTCGGCCCACCAGTCGAGCTCGACCAGGTGGACGTCGGACAGGCCGGCGCCGTCGGAGGACAGGCCGTTGCGCAGGACGGTCTGGGCGGAGGCGCCGTCGGGGAACGAGTTGACGACGACCTCGATGCCGGTCTCCTCCTCGAACGAGTCGAGCAGCTCCTGCGGGAAGTCCATCCACGCGGCGACCGTGAGCTTGTCGGGCTTGTTGTCGTCGCTCGCCTCCTCGGCGGAGCCACCTCCCCCGCCGCCACCGCCGCACGCGGTGAGGGCGAGGGCCGTGACGGCGGCGGCAGCGGCCGCTCCAGCGGACTTGCGGGTGATCCTCATCGGTGAGGTCCTTTCCGGTTTCCGGGTATCCAGCGGGCGTTTCAGCGGGGGTGGTGCTCGGCGGGGGCGACGGACGCCACCGCCCAGGCGGGCAGGTCGAGGTCGATCACCAGCACGCCGTCGGCGCCGACCGTGACGGTGCGGCGGTCCAGGGCGTCGGCGACCTCGGCGAGCTCGGCGACGTCGCGGCGCGACAGGTTGAGGGGCTCGCCGCGGCGGAACCACTCCTCCGCGACGTTCCCGTGCTCCCAGTCGAGGACCTCGACGGTGTACGCGGCGCCGGCGGGCAGGCCGGCGACGGTGTGCGTGATGCGGCGGGCGGGCCCCTCGGAGGCCAGCGCGCGGGTGGCGGCGTAGCTGTTGGCGCTGCCGACGGAGCGGGAGCCCATCGAGTCGGGGTAGTTGAAGAACACCCCGGCGACGGCGTCGTCGGCGGTGCGGGTCAGCACCCCGTGCTCGGTCCGCAGCAGCATCCGGTCGCCCAGGCGGTTCAGCATCGCCATGGCGTGGAACGTCGGCTTGTGCAGGCCCTGCTCGTTGACGAACCCGAACCCGCCGTGGAACGGGCCGATGCCGCCGCCGCCCTCCTCGAACACGTCCGTGAACGTCCAGTACGAGATCGAGTCGGCGAGGTCCTGGCACTGCAGGAACGCCCGCGTGATGTACGTGGCGGCGAACAGGGTGTCGTGCATCCGGTCGCGGCTGGACGGCGACGTCGACCACTCGGTGATGTGCAGCTCGGCGTCCGGGTACGGGCTCGCGGCGATGATCTCGCGGAGCCGGCGCAGGTCGTCCCGGGTCGCGTCCCGGTGGCGGCTGATCGGCCGGCCGACGCCCTGGGTGTCGAACGCGAAGTCCGTCGGGTACAGGTGGGTCGACAGGAAGTCGATCGGCAGGTCCCGCTCGGCGCAGTACGCGATGAGCTCGTGGATCCAGACCGGCTTCCACGGCAGCACGTCGGGGTCGGGCGCCTCGGCGGTCGCGCCCTCGAGCGAGGGGTCGTGGTACTCGCCGTCGTACCGGGCGTCCGGGACGAACACCGACGAGGACGGGCCGCCGACGCGCAGCTGCGGGTCGACGCCCTTGACCGCCCGGGCGGTGGCCGCGTAGAGCTCGAAGTACTCCGTCTTGGTGCCGGTCCAGAAGTGCGGCACGAGGTTCGGCTCGTTCCAGACCTCGAACGGCCAGCGGCGCACCTCCTCGACGCCGTACCGGTCGACCCAGTGCTGGACGGTGGCGGTGACGAGGTCGACCCACGCGTCCATGTCCGTGGGCGGGCTGCCGTGGGCCTTCCACCAGAACAGCGTCTCGGTGTCCCGGGCGAGCTCGCGCGGCATGAAGCCGAGCTCGACGAACGGGCGGGCGCCGGCGTCGAGGATCGCGTCGAAGACCTTGTCGACGTAGGCGAACGTGTAGACCGGCTTCTCGAGCGGCGTGGGCGGGCCGAACCCGCCGCCGTTGGACGCGCGGTACACGAACATGTCGTCGTGGAACACCCCGTGGAACCGCACGGAGCGGGCCCCGAGCACCTCCACGGCCTCGCGGAAGTGGTCCTGCCAGTCGACGCGCAGCGCCTCGTTGGCCCGGCCGGCGCCGAGGCACTGGCTCCAGACGTGCCGCAGCTCGATCTCAGCCGCGGGGCGACCGTCGATCAGTAGGGTTGACGGCGGTGCGTCGACAGGCACGCAGACCTCCTTTGGTCGGCGGGGCCGCTGCCGTGCGGCCCCTCGTGAGTTCGAAACGGTTTCGCAACCTGTATCGTGGCTTGACCGTAGAGGGTGGACGCACCGTCTGGCAACACCCCCGCACCAATCGACGCCTTCGGGGCGTCGACTGTTATAGAGTCGCGAAACAGTTTCGACCTGAGGAGCTCCATGTCGAGTGGTCCGGAGCGGCGGCGCGCCACCCTGTCCGACGTCGCCGCGGCCGCCGGCGTGTCCAAGGCCACCGTGTCCAAGGCGCTGAACGGCCGGGACGACGTCTCCGCCGAGACGCGCGAGCGCATCCTGGCCGCCGTCACCGAGATCGGCTACCGCCCCACGACGAGCCTCGCGCCGGTCACGTCGCGCCGCGCCGTCGCCGTCGTCTTCGACATCCCGGCCTCGCCGTACATCCTCGGCGTCCTCCAGGGCACCATCGACGCCGCGACCGCCGAGCAGGTCGACCTGCTGGTGCGCCTCGCCCCCGAGCGGGCGTCCCGCACGCACCGCACCGTCGCCCGCGAGTGGGTGGCCGACCAGCGCGCCGCCGGCGTCGTCGGCATCATCGGCCTGACCCTGACGGCGCCCGACGGGCTCATCCGCGCGGCGAGCGACGCGGACCTGCCGTTCGTCATGGTCGACCCCGTCGACACCCGGCACCGGCACATGGTCAGCGTCGGGTCGAGCAACTGGGCCGGCGCCCGCACCGCCACCGAGCACCTCATCGGCCTCGGCCACCGGCGCATCGGCTGGATCGGCGGCCCCGAGGCGTCCGACGCCGCCCGGGACCGGCTCTACGGCTACCAGGCCGCGCTCGACGCCGCCGGGCTCACCGTCGACCCGGCGCTCGTGCGGTCCGACCAGTTCGCCGTCGCGCCCGGCACCCGGCACGCGCACGAGCTGCTGGCCCTCGACGACCCGCCGACGGCCATCATGGGCGGCGACGACGAGATCGCGGTCGGCGTGCTCGCCGCGGCCCACGCCCTCGGCGTCCGCGTGCCCGAGCAGCTCAGCGTCACCGGGTTCGACGACACCCCGCAGGCCGCCTGGACCACGCCGCCGCTCACCACCGTGCACCAGCACCTGGAGGAGATGGGGCGGATGGCCGTGCAGACCGTGCTCGCGATGGCCGACGGCGGCAGGCCCGCGTCGCGGCACGTCGAGCTGGCGACGTCGCTGACGCTGCGCGCGAGCACGGGGCCCGCGCCGGCCTGAGCCGGGGGCGCGTGCCGGCCCGAGCCGGGGGCGCGAGCCGGGCCCGACCGCCCCCGTCACCCCGCCGGGGGCGCCGTCGACTCCCGCACCACGAGCGTCGTCGAGAGCTGCACGTGGTGGGAGTCCACGCCCTCGCCGCGCGCGAGCTGCAGCAGCGTGCGCAGCGCGACCCGGCCCATCTCGACGACGGGCTGCCGCACGGTGGTGAGGGGCGGGGCGGACGACGAGGCCGCCGGGCTGTCGTCGAACCCCACCACGGACAGGTCCTGCGGCACGCGCAGCCCGTGCCGCTGTGCGGACGCGAGCACGCCGAGCGCGATCGAGTCGGACGCCGCGAACACCGCCGTGGGCCGCTCGGGCTGGTCGAGCAGGTGGTCCGCCATCTCGAGCCCCGCGGCGAACGTGTGCGCCCGCGAGCGCACGAGGGCCTCGTCCACCTGGCCGCCGCCGGCGCGCATCATGCTGAGGTAGCCCTGGAGCCGCTCCGAGGACGGCAGGAACGACTCGGCCCCGCCGGCGAACGCGATGCGGCGGTGCCCGAGGTCGAGCAGGTGGCGCGTGGCCTGCACGCCGCCGGAGAAGTTGGTGGAGCCGACGGAGACCGTCGAGTCGTCCAGCGGGTTCACGGGGTCGACGTGGACGGTCGCGACGCCGAGGTCCCGCAGGAGCGCGTGCTGCTCGGCGGTGGTCTGCATCGTGACGAGGACGACGCCGGCGCGGTCGGGGGCGGCCTGGCGGCGGATCCAGCCCGGGGACAGCGGCGGGGTGCTGCCGCCGGGCACGTCGAGCACGTCGACGGCGACCTCGATGCCGTGCTCCCGCGCGGAGGCGACGACGCCCTCCAGCACCCGCATCGCGTAGATGTCCGACAGCGTCCGGAACACCACGGCCACACCGACCGGCGGCGTGCCGGCGCGCGGCCCGGTGGTGGGCGCGTAGCCGAGCGCGTCGATGGCCTCCTCGACGCGTCGCCGGGTCTCCGCGGAGATGCCGGGGCGGCCGTTGAGCACCTTGGAGGCGGTCGACGTCGACACCCCGGCGGTGGCGGCGACCTGCTCGAGCGTGGGGCGGCGCGGGCGGTCTGACATGCGGGGAACTCTAGCGAAAGAGTTTCCACGACCGGTAGGCCGCCGCGGCGCCCCGTCGCCGGTCGCCGCCCCACTTCCGCTCGGCGCCGACACCGTCTAGGGTCGATCCAGCAGAAACGCGGCGGAAACAGTTTCGTCGCATGGGGCGTCGACGCCGGCGGGCGGAGGCGCGCCCGCACCCGGCCCGACCCCTCGGAGGACCTCCGCCGTGACCACCTTCCACGTCGCCGTGACCGGCTCGGACCGGGCCGACGGCTCCCCCGGCGCCCCGTTCCGCACCGTCAACCGGGCCGCCCGCGCGGCGATGCCCGGCGACACCGTGCAGGTCCACGAGGGCACCTACCGCGAGTGGGTGCGCCCCGTGCGCGGCGGCACCGGCGACGACCGCCGCATCACGTTCGAGGCCGCCCCGGGCGAGCACGTGACGATCACCGGCGCGGAGGTCGTCACCGGCTGGGTGCCCGAGGGGGGCACGGTCTGGCGCGCCGAGGTGCCGAACACGCTGTTCGGGGAGCTCAACCCGTTCGACGAGCCCGTCGCCGGCGACTGGCTGCACCCCGGCCCCGTCGTCCACCGCGGCGCGGTGTACCTGGACGGCCGCTCCCTGCACGAGGCGCAGGACCGCGCCGCCGTCGCCGCGCCCGAGCGCCGCACCCACGTCCGCTACCAGTGGACCGCGCTCGACACCGAGCTGCTCGAGCCCGACCGGACCGTGCTCGTCTGGTACGCCGAGGTCGGCGAGGACGTCACGACGATCTGGGCCAACTTCGCCGGCGCCGACCCGAACGCCTCCCTGGTCGAGGTCAACGTCCGGCCCTCCGTGTTCACGCCCGTGCGGCACCACATCGACTACATCACGGTGCGCGGCTTCGAGCTCGCGCAGGCCGCGACCCCGTGGGCGCCGCCGACCGCCGAGCAGCTCGGCCTCGTCGGCCCCGGCTGGTCGAAGGGCTGGGTCATCGAGGACAACCTGGTCCGCGACGCGACGTGCGCCGGGATCTCCCTGGGCAAGACCGCCGCGAGCGGCGACAACTTCGCCCACGAGCGCGGCGACAAGCCCGGCTACCAGTACCAGCTCGAGTCCGTGTTCACCGCCCTGCACCAGGGCTGGGAGCGCGAGCGCGTCGGCTCCCACGTGGTGCGCCGCAACGAGATCCGCGACTGCGGGCAGAACGGCGTCGTCGGGCACCTGGGCTGCGCGTTCTCGACCATCGAGGACAACCACATCCACCGCATCGGCACCAAGCACGAGTTCTCCGGCTACGAGATCGCGGGCATCAAGCTGCACGCCCCGCTCGACGTCGTCATCCGCCACAACCGCGTGCACGACACCACGCTCGGCATCTGGCTCGACTGGCAGGTGCAGGGCACGCGCGTGACGCGCAACCTGCTGTACGGCAACATCCGCGACCTGTTCATCGAGGTGGCGCACGGTCCCGCGACGGTCGACCACAACGTGCTGGCCTCCCCCGCGGCGATCGAGCTGTTCAGCCAGGGCAACGCGTTCCTGCACAACCTGGTGCTCGGAGCCGTGCGGATGCAGGCCGTGCTGGACCGCGCGACGCCGTACCACGTGCCGCACTCCACGCAGGTGGCGGGCTACGCGTTCGTCTACGCCGGCGACGACCGGTACGTCGGCAACCTGTTCGTCGGCGCGCGGCGCGGCGTGTACGGCCCGGACGCGCCGCTGGTGCTGGAGGAGTTCCCGCCCGAGACGTTCGGCACGCACGCCTACGACGGCGCGCCCGGGTCGTGGGAGGAGTACCTGCGCCGGGTGGGGACGCCCGGCGGGGCCGGCGACCACTCCCGGTTCCACCTCGAGCAGCAGCCGGCGTACGTCCGGTCGAACGCCTACGCGGACGGCGCCCGGCCCGCCTCGCACGAGACCGACGCCGTCACCGTCGCCGGGCCCGCGACCGTGCGGGTGGTCGACGAGGGCGACGCCGTCTACCTGGAGCACGACCTGCCCGGCGCCCTGGTCGCGCCGCGCGTCGGCGTCGTGACCGGCCGGGACCTCGGCCACGTCCGCATCGCGTCGGCGTCGTACGAGAACCCGGACGGCACGCCCGTCGTCGCCGACGTCGACCTGCTCGGGCACCGCAAGGAACCCGGGACCGCCTACCCGCCGGGCCCGCTGGCCTCCCTCGCCGACGGCGCCGCGCGCGTCCGGGTGTGGTGAGCGCGGTGGCCCGGTTCTACGCCCCCGCCGTCACCGCGTTCCACGCCGACGGCACCCTCGACCGCGACGGCAACCTGGCCGTCTGGGAGCACATCCTCGACGGCGGCGTCGACGGCATCGTCCTCATGGGCAGCACCGGCGAGTTCTTCGCGCTGCTGCCCGAGCAGAAGCGCGAGCTCATCGACCTGGCCGTCCGGCACGTCGCACCGCGCGCCGACCTGATCGTCGGCACCGCGTGCCTGCGGGTGGACGAGACCGTCGAGCTCAGCCGGTACGCCCTGGACGCCGGGGCGCCCGCCGTGATGATCGTCAGCCCCTACTACTTCGCGCTCGAGGACGCGAGCATCGAGGCGTACTACTCGGCGATCGCGGAGCAGGTGCCGGGCGACATCTACCTGTACAACTTCCCCGCCCGCACCGGCTACGACCTGGGCCCGGACGTCACGCGGCGGCTGCTGCGCCGGCACCCGAACATCGTCGGCTACAAGGACACCGTGCTGGAGGTCGGCCACACCCGGCGCCTGCTCACCGAGCTGCTGCCGGAGTTCCCGGACTTCCGGGTGTTCGCCGGGTTCGACGAGAACCTGCACCACGTGGTGACCTCCGGCGGCGCCGGGGCCATCGGCGGGCTCGCGAACCTGTACCCGGAGTACTGCGCCGCCTACGTGCGGGCCGTCGACTCCGGCGACGCGGCGGCCATCGCGCGGGCCCAGCGGCGCATCGACGTGCTCATGGGGCTGTACTCCCTGGGCGCGCCGTTCTTCCCGCTGCTCAAGGAGGGCATGGTCGGGCGCGGCGTCCGCCTGGAGCACCACTCCACCGCGCCGCACCTGCCCGCCACGCCCGAGCAGGCCGAGGCGCTCGCCGCGCTCATGGCCACCGTCGAGGACATGCCGTGACGGGGGCGGGCCCGCGGGAGGGCGCGCCGGAAGGCGCGTCGGACGGCGCCTCGGACCGCACGCCGGAGGGCGTGCTGGACGGGCTGCTGCAGCCGCACGACGGCATCTACGCGGTCCGCTCGCACGCCGAGGGGCCGCGCGGGCGGCTGCCGCTGACCGCCGAGGTGCTGCGCGACTCCCCCAGCGGCGACGTGTTCGGCATGACGCAGAACGCCGGCATGGGCTGGCCGCGCGCCAACATGCTGGGCCCGCAGGTCATGATCGTCTCCACCGCCGGCGGGCTGCGGTCCGAGGCCGGCGAGCCGATCGCGCTCGGCCTGCACTCCGGGCACTTCGAGCTCGTCGACCAGGTGCGCGCCGCGTCCGAGACCATCGCCGAGGCCGGCGGCCTGCCGTTCGCGTCGTTCGTCTCCGACCAGTGCGACGGCCGGGCGCAGGGCACCACCGGCATGTTCGACTCGCTGCCGTACCGCAACGACGCCGCCACCGTCATGCGCCGGCTCATCCGCTCGCTGCCCACCCGGCACGCCGTCATGGGCGTCGCGACCTGCGACAAGGGGCTGCCGGCCACGATGATGGCGCTCGCCTCCCAGCACGACCTGCCGACGGTCCTGGTGCCCGGCGGCGTCACGCTGCCGCCGACCACCGGCGAGGACCTCGCGCGCGTGCAGACCCTCGGCGCGCGGTTCGCCAACGACGAGCTGAGCCTCGCCGACGCGTCCGAGCTCGGCTGCCGCGCGTGCGCGTCCCCCGGCGGCGGCTGCCACTTCCTCGGGACCGCCGGCACCAGCCAGGTGATCGCGGAGGCGCTCGGCCTCGCGCTCCCCCACTCCGCGCTCGCGCCCTCCGGGGAGCCCGTCTGGGCGGAGATCGCCCGGCAGTCCGCGCGCGCCCTGCTCGACATGCGGCGCCGCGGCATCACCACGCGCGACGTCCTCACCCCCGAGGCGTTCGAGAACGCGATGGTCGTGCACGCCGCCGTCGGCGGGTCCACCAACCTGCTGCTGCACCTGCCCGCCATCGCCCACGCCGCCGGCGTCCCGCGCCCCACCGTCGACGACTGGGCGCGCATCAACCGGGCCGTGCCCCGCATCGTCAGCGTGCTCCCCAACGGGCCCGTGCAGCACCCCACCGTCCGGATGTTCCTCGCCGGCGGCACCCCCGAGGTCATGCTCCACCTGCGCGACCTCGGCCTGCTGCACCTCGACGCGCTCACCGCCACCGGCGAGACCCTCGGCACCGTGCTCGACTGGTGGGCCGGCTCCGAGCGCCGCGCCCGCATGCACCAGGCCCTGCGCGACCAGGAGCACGTCGAGCCCGACGACGTCATCATGAGCCCCGACCAGGCGCGCCGCCGCGGCCTCACGCCGACCACCGCGTTCCCGATGGGCAACCTCGCCCCCGAGGGCTCCGTCATCAAGTCCACCGCCATCGACCCGTCCCGCATCACCGACGGCGTGTTCGAGCACACCGGCCCGGCGCGGGTCTACACCTCCGAGGCCGACGCCATCGCCGCCATCAAGGCCCACGACGTCCACCCCGGCGACATCATGGTCATCATGGGCGGCGGCCCCCTCGGCACCGGCATGGAGGAGACCTACCAGGTCACGTCCGCGCTCAAGCACCTCTCCTACGGCAAGGAGATCTCGCTCGTCACCGACGCGCGGTTCTCCGGCGTCTCCACCGGCGCCTGCATCGGCCACGTCGGGCCGGAGGCGCTCGCCGGCGGCCCGCTCGGGCGGCTCCGCGACGGCGACGTCGTGTCGATCCGCGTCGACGTGGAGCGGCTCGAGGGGTCGGTCGACTACGTCGGGTCGGTGGACGGGGAGCGGGTGTCGGCGGTCGAGGGTGCCGCCGTGCTCGCCGCGCGGCCGCCGCACCCCGGGCTCGCGCCCCACCCGCTGCTGCCCGACGACACGCGGCTGTGGGCGGCGCTCCAGGACGCCAGCGGCGGGACGTGGGGCGGGGCGGTGTACGACGTGGACCGCATCGTGGAGGTGCTGCGGGCGGGGACGGCGGCGCTGGCCGCGGACGGCGGCGGCGCGCCGGACGAGCACGGCGGTCGGGGCTGACGCCCCGCGCGGTGCGCCCCGGATCGCACCCCGACCGTTGATCGGCGGGTCGGAACGCGCGACCATCGTCCCGACCGGTCCGGGCGGGAGGGGGATCCCGCCGACGCGGCCCGCCCCGCCTCCGCGCGACAGGGGCCGACCGCGCGGACTGCGGGGACGGGGGAACGCGCATGCAGGTCCTGGACACCACCGCACTGCCGCCGACCGACCGGGTCGCGGCCTTCCAGCACGCCGTCAGCAGCAACTCGACGGTGAGCCTGGCGACGTTCGACGACCCGGCGGACTTCGTGGCGGAGTGCCACGTGGTCCCGCTCGGCGTCGCGAAGGTCTTCACCATCGAGGCGACCGGGACCACGCTGCGGCGCACGCCCCGGGCGGCACGGGCCATGAACGAGAGCCCGATCGCGTGCGCCCTCCCCCTGCGGACCACCAACCGGCTGGAGCGCGACGGAGGTGACGACGTGCGCGCGTTCGGTGCCCGGGACCTCATCCTGGTGGACCTGTCCTCGCCCTACGTGTACGGGTGGTCCGGCCCGGGCGCGTCGTACGCGTTGCACGTCGAGTACGACGACCTCGCGCTGCCGATGGACCAGATTCGCCGCGCCATCGCCGACCCCACGGCGAGCCCGTTGTACCCCCTGGTGCGCGACCACATGCTCCGGGTCCTGACCGGGGCCGAGTCGATCGGGGCCGGCGGAGCGGCCGCGGACGTGGGGGCGGCGTCGGTCGCGCTGATGCGCGCGCTGATCGTCTCGGTGGCGGGCGACGCGCGGCAGCAGCGGGAGGCGCTGCACGCCACGGAGCGCACCCGGGTCGAGGCGTACCTGCGCGCCCACCTCCGCGACCGCGACCTCAGCCCCGCGCGGATCGCCGCGGCCGCCGGCATCTCGGTGCGGCTGCTGTACAAGCTCTACGAGTCACGGGGGCGCAGCCTGGAGCAGGTCGTCATCGAGCAGCGCCTGGAGGGTGCGCGGGGCGACCTCGCGCGACCCGCGCTCCAGCACCGGACCATCGCCGCGGTGGCGCGGTCGTGGGGGTTCACCAGCCCCAGCTTCTTCACCAGCCGGTTCCACCAGGCGTTCGGGGTGACGCCGCGGGAGTGGCGTGCCCGGCACGCCCGCACCACTCCGGCGCCGTAGCGCCGCGGTCACACCTCCAGCGGCAGCGGCACGCCCGGCACCGGCCACTCCACGTCCGCGACCATCCGCGCCGACGCGAGCTCCGCCGCCAGCTCGGTACGCCCCTGCGCGAAGTGGGACCAGCCCTCGTAGTGCACGGGCACCACGGTCCGGGGGCGCAGCTCGCGGCAGAGCCCGACCGCGTCCGCCCCCGTCATCGAGTAGCGCAGCGGGCCGGTCACCGGGAACCGCACCCCGCCCAGGTGCAGCACCGCGACGCTCACCTGCGCACGCCGCGCGACCTGGCGCACCCCGCGGAACAGCGTCGTGTCCCCCGACACCCACAGCGCCCCGTGCCGCTGCCCCTCCCACGCGACCAGGAACCCGACCACCTCCCCGACGAGCGCGCGGCTGCCGGGCGGCCCGTGCCGGCAGGGCGTCGCGGTGACGGTCAGGTCCGGCCGGCCCGGCGCCGCCAGACGCGTCACCTCCCACGGCCGCAGCCCCCGCGCGCCGCTCCCCAGCCGCACCGCGCCCGGCGCCGTCGTCACGACCACCGCCCCCGCCAGGAGCGACCGGCCGGTGTCGTCGAGGTTGTCGGCGTGGTGGTCGTGGCTCAGCAGCACGACGTCGACCGGGCCCACGTCCCCGGCGCCGAGGGCGGGACCGGTGGTCTTGCGCGACGACGTCCCCCAGCCGAACCGGTAGGTCCGGCCGGGGGCGTCGAACGTCGGGTCCGTGAGGATCCGCCAGCCGCCCACCTCGATGACGGTGGTCGGCCCTCCGACGTGGGTGAGGGTGACCATCAGCGCGCCGTGCGGCTCAGATCCGGCTGCGGCTGCCAGGTGGCGTGCCCGAGCGCCCACGCCAGCGCCTGGTCGGCGATCTGCTCCCACCCGGGCGCCGACCCCATGAGGTGCGGCTTGCCGTCGAGCACCACCTGCTCCGTCACGGTGCCGGGCGCCCGGTAGCGCGCCAGGGTCGCCGCCTGCACCGAGGGAGGCATCAGGTGGTCCGCCCCGCCGGAGAGCAGGAGCAGCGGCGCCCGCCGCGGGTTGCCGTAGTCGACCCACGCGTCCTGGTGCCCGGGCAGGTAGTTCGCGAGCACCGAGTCGAGCAGCACCCGCCGGGACGCCGGCACGTGGTACCGGTCGTACAGCCGGCGCGACTCGGCCTCGTCCAGCGTGTTCGTGAACGCGTACCGCCACTGCTCCGGCCGCAGGCCGATCGCCGCACGCCGGTTCAGCGGGTTCCTCACCACCGGGAACACCGACCGCAGCTGGCTGGGCGGCGTGGTCCGCACCCCCTCCGGCGGCGCGGAGTTCAGCACGACCCCGGCGCTGCCGTACCCCCGGTCCAGCAGCACCTGGACGAAGCAGCCCCCCGCCGAGTGGCCCATGAGGAGCGGCCGCTCGGGCAACGTGTCGAGGAACGCCGCGAGGTGGTCGACGACCGCCCGGATCGTGAGGTCCCGCACGGGCCGGGGGTCCGCGCGCAGCGCCTCCACCTCGACCTCGAACCCCGGGTACGCGGGGGCGTGCACCTCGTACCCCAGCTCCTCGTACCGGGCGCGCCAGCCCTCCCACGAGCGCGGCGTCACCCAGAACCCGTGCACGAGCACGATCGTCCCCGGCCCGTCCGGGCGGCGGGCGAGCGAGCCGGGCGCGGCGGTCACGAGAACACCCCGGACGTGCGGACGGGGCGGGCCGACCCGACCGTCGACGGCCGGCTCGCCGCGAGGCGCCCGGCCGGCCGACGGCCGGGTGCCCGGCGCAGGTGCAGCGCGCCGTGGCGCGCGGTGACAGTGCCCATCGGGAACCTCCTCGACGCTCCGGTCGACCGCGGGTCGGATCGACCTGGACCGCACACTCGCAGCGCCGCGGATCCCGCGATGTCGTGACCGTGCACCGTTCTGGCGCGTACGTGCACGCGCCGGGACGGTGCACGGGCTCTCGTGCTCGGGGTCGGTGCCGGCATCGACGGGCACGGTCGCGCCGTCGCGCCGGTGCGCCGGTGGCCGGCCGGCCGGTCGGGGCCGGCCGGCCACCGGTCGTCAGACGCGGAACGTCGCCGCGCCGCCCTCCACGAGCGCCGTCAGGACGGCGCCCTTGCGGTCCGCCGGGGCGGCCAGGTACTCGTCCGCCGCCGCCCGGTCCAGGAGCAGCGCGAGGGACACGGTGCGTCCGGTCGACTCCTGCCAGGCGGTGAGGCGCCCGAGCACCTCCTCCCGGGTCCCCTCGATGTCGACCAGCGACGGGTCCGCCGTCGTGACCGACGTGACCTTGTGGTCCTCGTCGAGGTCGAGCACGAGGGACGCCCACAGGCTGCCGGCGTCGTGCACGCCGAGGACGACCGTCGTCCCCGCGGGCACGAGCGCCCGGGCGGCGCGCTCCACGTCGTCCCGCGACGCGCCGGTCGCCCACTGCAGCCCCAGCACGTCCCGCGCGGCGCCCGGGAACGTGACGATGCCGTCCGGGTACCGGTCGAGCAGCGCGTACGTGCGCTGGACGAAGACGTCGAGGTCCTCGTCGATGTCCCAGGAGTCCTGGACGGCGGCGAAGTAGGAGTCGACGGCGTCGCGCTCCATCACCACCACGAAGTCCACGGCCTCCGCGTTCTGCGCGTACAGCGCCTCGGCCAGGGCGTGCGGGTCGTCCACCCGGTCGACGCGGCCCGCGCACGCGGTGCCGGCGGTGTGCCGGAACTTCACCACCGCGCCCCGGTCGTGGATGACGACGAGCCGGCGGGCGGCCTTGGCGGAACGCAGCAGCAGCGACTGGGCGTTGCGCCACTGGTCGACGTCGATGTCGGCCATGAGGACGTCTTGATGCAGCATGAAGGTGCTCCTCTCAGGCGGTGACGGTGCACCGGTAGACGTGGATCGAGTACGGCGCCATGCGCTCGGCGACGGTGGTGCCGGAGGTGGTGACGTCGCGGTCGTCCCAGACCTCGTGGACCTCCTTGAGGCCGACGCCCAGTCCGACCTCGGCGTCGACCGGCTCCGCGGTGGGGTTCGCGACGAACACCAGCAGCGTGCCGGGGTCGTGCGGGTCGGAGTGGATGGTGACGTCGAGGCGCGGGTCGTTGGTGACGACCTCGTGGGCGCCCGCGTCGCGGACCACCCGGGCCACGGCCTGCGGGACCGCGTCGAGCTGCGTCACGACCGTGACGGAGCCGGCGCCGACCTGCGCGGTCACCACGTCACCCGCCGCGTCGGCGAGCGCCTCGCCGACCGCGTCGGCGAGCACCGGGCAGGGCCGCATCACGCTGTCGAGCCCCGGCACCTTCGGCCCGACGACGACGTGACCGCCGCCCCGCGCGAAGTCGACCAGGCCGCGCTGGACGCCCTCGTCGAGGTAGTCCAGCGTCGTGAGCACCACGACCTTGCGGCCCGCCCAGCGCTCGGGGCGCAGGTCGGTGTCGGACAGCACCGTGCTCGCGCCCGTCGCCGCGAGGGCGTCCGAGAACGCACCGAACCAGGTGCCCTTGGCGAGCTGCACGGGCTGGTCGAAGCCGAGCGTCGCCTCGCTGACCGTCACCGGCCCGGCGTACTCCGAGAAGCCCGACGGCGTCTCCAGGAAGTCGCCCGGGAAGGACACCAGGACGCTCGTCGCCTCGAGCCGGTCGTACTCGCGGTTGGCGAGCAGCAGCACGTCCGCGTCCCGCCGGAACCGGTGGTACTCGCCGCGGTCCAGCATCGCGTTGACGTTCCCGAACATGGCGACCTTCTCGGGGCGCTCGCGCCCGTCGCGGCGCACCGGCGAGTCGAGCCACCGGTCGCGCTCCACGAGCATGTACCGGGAGAACCCGCGGATGCCCTGCATGAGGGCCGCCTTGGTGACGAACTCCTCGTCGTGCCAGTCGCCCGGGTTGAGGTACCAGGGCCACACGCCGGCGATGAACTCCGGGATGTACGGGTAGCGGCTCGTCCCGGCCACGTACGACGCGACCGTCTTGACGTGGGAGAACAGCTCCTTGCGGGAGTAGATGTCGAACCCGACGAAGTCGAGCTTGTCCTCCAGCCGCATGAGGTTGAACGGGGTCGTGAACCCCGACGCGGCGCCGCCCGGGCCCAGCGGGTGCGGGTAGTTGTGGAACAGGGTGATCCCGCCGAGCCCGCGCTCGCGCATCATGCCGGCGAGCCGGTCCATGGCGTCCACGAGGTACTGCTCGCGGTACTCCGCCCAGTCGGCGTACCAGGGGATGTCGGCCTTGTCGGTCGCCTCGAACCGCCGCGGCGGCTCGACCTCGGACAGCTCGGCGTACGGCCGGGAGTACGCCGCCGCGACACCCGGCAGGTCCCCGTACTTGCCGACCAGGAACGCCCGGTAGTTCTCGAGCGACTCGGCCGAGTAGTCGGCGATGTACGCGTTGACCCCGAAGAAGTACGCCATCTCGTTGTCGACCTGCGCGGAGACGATGCCGCCGTTCGGGTAGGCGTGCTTCGCGAGGATCGAGCAGATCGCGTCGTACCAGAGCGCCGTCTCCTCGTAGAACGCCTCGGAGGCGTAGTTGAGGGCGGGGATCGGCTTCGGCACCTGCGTGAGGATCACCTTGGACCCCTTGCCGCTCACGGCGTGCAGCCGCTCGTCGGCGAGGATGCGCCGGGGGTACCCGAACCAGGTCAGCTCGGAGTTGATCTGCGGCCCGGGGCGGACGACGATCCGGAAGCCCTTCTGCTCGCAGAGGGTGAGGAACGCGTCGATGTCGTTCGACGGGTTGATCTCGCCGAAGTCGAAGCGACCCTTCTCGATCTCGTGGGCCTCCCACGGGATGTAGATCGAGATCATGGTGAAGCCCATGCGCCTGACCGAGTCGAGGATCGGTTCCCAGCGGTCGCGCTCGAGGCGCCAGTAGTGCACGGCGCCGCCGTAGAGGCTGACCTCCTCGCCGTCGACGGCGAGGGAGCTGTTCTGGATCGTGACGGGGCGGTGGGTGCCGGAGTGGTGGGGCACGGGGCGTCCCTTCCTTCCTGGGTGAGTGGTGGTGCTACTTGTTCCGGGCGAGGGCCACCGCGAGGACGATGATCACGCCCCTGATGACCTGCTGCTGGCTTGAGTCGAGGCCGGCGAGGATCAGGCCGTTGTTGATGAGGCCCATGAGCAGGGCGCCGAAGAGGGTGCCGACCACGGACCCGCGTCCGCCGGCCAGGGCGGTCCCGCCGAGGATCACGGCGGCGATGGCGGAGAGCTCGTCCCCGGCGCCCCACTGGAAGCGCCCGGACTGGAGCCGCCCCGCGTACAGGAGGCCGGCGAGGGAGGCGGCCATCGCGGAGAGCATCATCACGCGGAACGTGATGGCCCGGGTGTTGATCCCGGAGTACTCCGCGGCGGTGCGGTTGGCGCCGGTCGCGAGCACCTGCCGCCCGAACTTCGCCTTCTTCAGGACGACGGCCCCGACGGCGACGACGACGGCGCTCCAGACGACCAGGCCCGGGAGGCGGCCGATGTTGCCGCTGCCGAAGACGGTGTTGAAGGTGCGGTCGAGGATGGGCTGAGGCGCCGACGCGGTGACCCACTGGGCGACGCCCGCGGCGATCCCGAGCATCGCGAGCGTCACGAGGAACGACGGGATGCGCAGGAACGCGACCAGCGAACCGTTGACCGCGCCGACGACCACCCCGACCAGCAGCCCCGCGACGATGCCCGGCACGAGGCCCCAGGCAGCGATCGCCATGGCGGCGGTGATGGACGTGAGCCCGGCGATCGAGCCGACGGACAGGTCGATCTCGGCGCATGCGATCACGTACGTCATGCCGACGGCGATGATCGTGATGATGGCCGACTGCCGCAGGATGTTCAGCAGGTTGGTGGTCGACAGGAAGCCCTGGTCGCCGAGCAGGACGGCGAACACGAGGAACACCACCACGAAGCCGACGTAGATGACGTCGCGGCGCCAGTCGATGCGCGCGCCGGCGCTCCGCCACCACGGCGTCGCCGCGCGGGTGCCGGGCCGGTCGGGGGCGGTGGTGCTCATGCCGCGATCCCCTGGACGGCGAGCTCCAGCTCGACCTCGGTGGTGATGCGGTCGGCGTCGATGCTGTCGACGACCCGGCCGTCGCGCATGATCAGGAACCGGTCGCACATGGCGATCAGCTCCGGGTACTCCGACGAGATCACGATGATCCCCTTTCCGGTCCGCGCGAGCTCGCGCACGATGCGGACGATCTCGGTCTTGGTGCCGACGTCGACGCCGGCCGTGGGCTCGTCCATCACCAGGACCTCGGGGTCGGTCCCCAGCCACTTGGCGATGACGATCTTCTGCTGGTTGCCCCCGGACAGGAGGCGGGCGGGCCCGTCGGGGCGGGCCACCGCGATGGAGAGCTGCTCGATCAGCCGGTCGGACAGCGCGCGCACCTTGTCCCGGGCGATCAGGCCGTGCCGGCGCAGCCCGTCCAGCAGGGGCAGCGTGAGGTTGTCCCGCACGGAGTGGTCGAGCACCAGGCCCTGCAGCCGCCGGTCCTCGGGGATGAGCGCGATCCCGGCGGCGATGGCGTCGGCGGCCGACCCGAGGCGCACCGGGCTGCCGTTGCGGTGCACCGAGCCCGCGGTGACCGGGCTCATGCCGAACAGCGCCCGGGCGAGCTCGGTGCGGCCCGACCCCATGAGGCCGGCGATCCCCACCACCTCGCCCGCCCGCACCTGGAACGTCGCCCCGTCGACGCCCGCCGCGTGGACGTCCCGGACGTCGAGCACGACCGGCCCCGGCTCGGTGTCCCGCACCGGCCCGGCGGTGGCCGCCAGCTCCCGGCCCGCGATGCCGGCGACGATCTCCTGCGGCGTGATCTCGTCGAGCGCCGCGGTCACGAGGTTCCGGCCGTTGCGCACGATCGTGATGCGGTCGGCGATCCGGTACACCTCGTCCATGCGGTGCGAGATGTAGACGATCGCGATCCCCTGCTCCTTGAGCCGGGCGACCAGCTCGAACAGGGCGTCGACCTCGTGCTTGGCGAGCGAGGCCGTCGGCTCGTCCATGATCAGCACCGTGGCGTCCTGGCCGAGCGCCTTCGCGATCTCGGTGAGCTGCCACTGGGCGGTCGAGAGCGAGCCCACCTCCGCCGCCGGGTCGATCGCGACGCCGATGCGCCCGAGCAGCTCGGCCGCGCGGGTCCGCATCGCGGCGTCGTCGATCAGCCCGGCGCGGGTGGGCTCCCCGTCGAGGAAGATGTTCTGCGCGACGGTCAGCGTGCTGATCAGCGAGAACTCCTGGAACACCATCCCGACTCCCGCGGCGCGGGCGGCCTGGATGCTGCGGGCCTCGAGCGGCTCGCCGAACACCTCGACGACCCCGGCGTCCCGCTGGTAGACGCCCTGCAGGATCTTCATGAGCGTGGACTTGCCGGCTCCGTTGCCGCCCGCCAGGGCGTGGACCTCTCCCGGGCGGACCTCGAAGTCGACGTCGTCCAGCACCGTCACGCCGTCGAACGCCTTGCGGATCCCGTGCATCCGGATGGCGAGCGGGGACTCGCTGGGCATGCGGCACCTCCTCGTGCGCAGTCGTGTCTGTGGGGTGGGGACCGGGGGTGGAGCAGCGGCTCCCGGTCCCGGCGGCGCCGCCGGCCGCGGGGTCGCCTCAGTCGGCGTAGGAGTCCGTGACCTCGGACGGCGGGTCCGCGTGGTAGACCTGCTGCCACGCGTCGAGCACGTTGTCGTGCGTGACCGGCAGCGCGGACAGCGCGACGTACGGCGGGGCCGTCCTGCCGAGCAGCGCGCCCGCGGCCAGGTCGGCCTCGGTCACGCCCTGGTCGAACGGCACCTGGGCGCCGAGGCCCACGACCATCTCGCCGCGCGCCAGCGCGATGGCGACGTTCGTCCCCAGGTCCTCCGTGGCGATCTTGAGGTCGGTGCGGCCGGCGGCACGCGCCGCGGCCATGACGCCCTCGGCGGGGACGTCCCAGACGGCCCAGATCCCGTCGAGGTCCGGGTACTGCGTCAGCCACGCGTCCGCGACGGCCTGGGCGTCACCCGCGAAGTCGGGCCCGGCGATGCCGCGCTCGTCGACGACCTCGATGTCCGGGTACTGCTCCTCGATGGTGGTCTTGAAGCCCTCGTACCGCTGCTGCGTCACGAAGAAGTCGGCCTCGTGGTAGATCAGGCCGATCTTGCCGGAGCCGTTCAGCGCCTTCGCCATGAGGTGAGCGGACACGACGCCGTTGCCGTAGTTGTCGGCCGAGACCACCGAGACGTAGTCGGTCCCCGGCTCCAGGCCGTCCGGGACGTTGTCCATGAACACGAGCTTCACGCCGGCGTCCGCCGCGGCCTTGTACGCCGCCGCGGTGGCGACCGGGTCCGTCGGGATCGACACGATGATGTCCGGGTCACGGGCCATGACGGTCTCGATGTCCGACACCTGCTGGCCGGGGTCGAAGTCGGCGTCCGTCACCGCGACGACCTCGATGCCGAGCTCCTCGAACCGCTCACGCAGCCCGGCGATCTGGGCGTTCGCCCAGTCGTTGCCGCCGTAGTGCATGACGATCGCGGCCGTCGCCCCCATCTCGCGGACCTGCGCGACCTCGTCGTCCGTGAGGGCGGCCTCCGACGCGGGCGCCGGGTCCTCACCGCGCGGCCCCTGGGCCAGGACCTGCCCCTCGAGCTCGGCCAGCGCCTCGTCGGCCTGGGTCGAGACCTCGGTGTTCTGCTCGGTGGTCGCGCCGCTCTCCGACGAGCACGCGGTCAGTGCCACGGCGGCGACCGCCAGTGGTGCCACCCAACGCAGCCTGCGCAACATCATCAATCTCCTTCGATCGGTGTGCGGTGGTGGTGCGGGGTCGGGACGCCCGTCACGGCTGCTCCCGAGTGCGGGGCGCCGTCCTCGGCAGGTCCCCGTCCCGAGGAGTGTGAACGTTCGCCCTGAGCGGGGTCAAGGGTTTGGGCGAACGTTCGCCTATCACGATTCGGTCTCGGTGCGCGGGGTGCCGTGCGGGCGGGACGTTCGACCCGGACGGGAGGGGGGCGGGCGGGAGGGGCGGCGGGCGGAGGTCAGCGCGCGGGCGGGGGGCGGCGGGCGGAGGTCAGCGCGCGGGCCGGGCGGCGGACGCCCGGACGACCAGCGACGGCTCGGCCGGCGACGTGTCCACGTCCTGGCCCTCGATCAGCCCGAGCAGGATCTCCATGCAGCGCGACCCCACCGTCGCGAACGACTGGCGGACCGTCGTCAGCGGCGGGAACACCTGCGCGGCGAACTCGTTGTCGTCGAACCCGACCACCGAGACGTCCTGCGGCACCCGGACACCCGCCTCGTACAGCGCGCGCAGGAAGCCCAGCGCCATGAGGTCCGAGGCCACGAACACCGACGTCGGCAGGCCGGCGGCGACCATGCGGCGCCCGATCCGGTACGCGCTCTCGCCCGTCCAGTCCCCGTACTGCACGGCCGGCGCCGGCAGCGCGTGCGCGCGCAGCTCGGCCTGCCAGCCCCGCAGCCGCACCTGACCGTCCAGCCAGTCCTGGCTGCCGGCGAGGTGCGCGACCTCGCGGTGGCCCAGCTCCACCAGGTGCCGGGTGGCCAGCCGGGCGCCGAGCTCCTGGTCCTCGTAGAACACCGTGATGCCCTCGTGGCTCGTCTCCCCCGGCGACAGCAGCACGACCGGGAGCCCGGCGGTGACCTCCTGCGTCACGTGCGACAGGGACACCCGGGGGGCGATCACGACGACGCCCTCCACCCCGCGCTCGACGAACGCGCGGAAGATCGCCGCCACCTCCTGCGGGGACGGGTGGCTGGTCGTGGTGACGAGTGCCGTGTAGCCCGCGTCCCGGGCCGCGGACTCGACGGCGGCGAGCGTGCTGACGGGCCCGTACTTGGGCGAGGCGTCGGCGATGACGCCGATCGTGTGCGAGCGGCTCGTCACCAGGGCGCGCGCCGCGTCGTTGCGGCGGTACCCGAGCTCCGCGATCACGGCAAGCACCCGGTCGCGGGTGGCCGTGGAGACCCGGCCGCCGTCGTTGATGACGCGCGACACCGTCTGGTACGAGACGCCGGCCTCCCGCGCCACGTCCTTCAAGGACGCCCGCCGACGCGTTCCTGGCACTGCGGCTCCTCGTCCCTCGCCCCCGGAGGGCGCTACCCCCCTGACAGAGCCCCAGGTTAGGGCCTCATGCGCTCCCGGCACCCGCGCTCACTCCCGCGTGCTCTCCAGGCTGTGCCACGTGTCGTACGCGACGGCGGCGGCCCGGTCGGTCTCGCCCGCGGCGCACAGCCGGATCAGCTCGTCGTGCTGCGCGACCGAGCGCCGGCCGGCCTCCGACTCGAACCGCAGCCGCTCCGCGCGCCGCACCGCGGGGGTGAACAGCTCCAGCACCCGCTCGAGCGCGCGGTTGCCCGCGACGTCGACCAGCACGCCGTGCAGCTCGCCGTCCGCGCGCAGCGCCGCGTCGACGTCCCCGGACTCGACCGCCGCGGCGAAGCGCGCGTTGGCGTCCCGCATCTCCGCGACCTCCGCCTCCGTGAGCAGCGGCACCGCCTCGCGGACGGCCACCTCGTGCATCGCGGCGACCACGTCGCGGGCGTCGCGGACCTCGCGCGCGTCGAGCGGGCTGACGATCGTCGAGCGCCCCGGCTGGGCGAGCACGAGGCCGCCCTGTGCGAGCCGGAGCAGCGCCTCGCGCACCGGCGTGCGGCTGACACCCAGCCACGCCGCGATCTCCTGGTCCCGCAGCTGCTCCCCCGGCTCGAACGTCCCGTCGACGATCGCGTCGCGCAGCCGCAGGTAGACGTCGTCGCGCAGCAGGTGGCGGTCCACGCCGGGGGGTGTTGCCGGGACGGGCACGGGCGGGTCCTCTCGGATCGGTCGGGGGCTAGCTCTCGACAGAGCGTATCCCTGGATGCAATATATCGGATACCGCATGCGTTGCTCATCCCGGCCGGAGCGGGACCCGCCCGCCCCGGATCACCGAGAGGACACTCCGATGACCGACACCACGCTCGACAGCACCGGCACCTCCACCCCCACCGTCGTGCTCGTGCACGGCGCGTTCGCCGACTCCTCCAGCTGGAACGACGTGATCGCCCGGCTGCGCCAGGACGGCTACCCCGTGCTCGCCGTCGCCAACCCCCTGCGCTCCCTCGACGGCGACGCCCGGTTCCTGCGCGACGTCCTGGACAGCATCGACGGCCCGATCGTCCTGGCCGGCCACTCCTACGGCGGCACCGTCATGAGCGAGGCGGCCGACGGCCACCCCGGCGTCCGGGCGCTCGTGTACGTCGCGAGCTTCCTGCTCGAGGAGGGCGAGAGCACCGGCGAGCTCGCCGGCCGCTACCCCGGCAACGAGCTCGGCGGCGCGCTGCGGCCCGTGCCCGTGCGCACCCCCGACGGGCGGACCGTCGACGACCTCTACATCCAGCTCGACACGTTCGGGCCCGTGTTCGCCGGCGACGTCCCGGCGGACGTCGCGTCCGTCATGGCCGTCACCCAGCGGCCGATCATCGGCGAGGCGCTCGCCGACAAGGCCACCAGGGCCGCCTGGAAGACGATCCCGTCGTGGACGCTCGTCACCCTCGCCGACCTGGCCGTCCCGGCGGAGGCGCAGCGGTTCATGGCGTCCCGGGCATCGTCGCACGCGGTCGAGGTGGACGCGTCGCACGCGGTCACCGTGTCGCAGCCGGGCGTCGTGGCGGAGCTGATCGAGGAGGCGGCGCGGGCGACCGCGCGCTGAGTCCTCGCACGCAGGGCGGCGCCCTCGGGCGCTCCGGCCCGGGTCAGTCCGGGGCGGGGCGGCCGGGGGCGTCTCCGGTGGACGCGGCGCCGAGCTTGCGCAGCATCACGGCCAGGGCCGTCAGCTCGTCGTCGTCGAGGACCGCGAACAGCTCGTCCGTCGCGCGCTCGTAGCTGGCGACCCACGCGCTCGCCAGGTCGGCGCCGTCGGGGGTGACGTGCAGCAGCACGGACCGGCGGTCGTCGGCGCTCGGCCGGCGCTCGAGCAGCCCGTCGCGGACGAGCCCGTCGACCAGCGTCGAGGCCGTGCCCTGCGCGACGCCCACCGCGTGCGCGAGCTCGGTGAGGCGGACCGGCTGCGACCGGGCCACCTCGACCACCAGGCGTGACCGCGGCGTCGACACGCCGTGCTCGCCCAGCCGCTCGTCCAGGCGCCGCACCAGCACCTTGGCCGTGCGGCTGAACTCGTCCGCCACCTCGGCGGCCGTCACCGTCGCTCTCCTGCGTGCCATTGGCACCGCCCCTCCCTTGACGAGCCGATCCTACGGCGGGTTACATAGACCCCGATGTATTGATATCGAACTGTTTGGTGCCGATGCGGTTCCGGGTGGTGCCGTCGCGCCCCCCGCAGCCCACGCACGTCGATCGGAGAGGACCAGCCATGAGGATCTTCGTCACCGGAGGCAGCGGCTTCGTCGGCGGCGCGCTCGTGCGCCGCCTCGTCGCCGAGGGCCACCAGGTCACCGCCCTCGCGCGGTCGGAACCCAGCGCCCAGCGGGTCCGCGCGGCCGGCGCCGTCGCGCTGCACGGGGACCTCGCCGACCTGGCGGACGCGGCCGGCGCCGAGTGGCTCGCACGCCTCGCCGACGTCGACGCCGTCGTGCACACGGCCGCTCACATGGAGTTCTGGGGACCGGACGCCCTGTTCGAGCGCGTCAACCACGCGCCCACCATCGCCCTGCACGCCGCCGCCGTCGCCGCCGGGGTCCGCCGCTTCGTCCTCGTCAGCGCCGCCTCCGTCTCCACCGGCAGCCAGCGCCGCCCGGTCGTCGACGAGACGACCCCCGAGGGCCGGCCCAACATCGCCTACAGCCGGGTCAAGCTCGCGACCGAACGCGCCCTCCTCGCCGCGCCGGCGGGGGGCATCGAGCTCGTGGTCCTGCGGCCGCCGTTCATCTGGGGGCGCGGGATGGCGACGATCAACGGCTTCGTCGAGGCGGCGCGGACGGGTCGGTTCGCCTGGATCGACCACGGCCGCCACACCGTCGACATGGTGCACGTCGACAACCTCGTCACCGCGCTCGTCCTCGCGCTCACCCGCGGGCGGCCCGGCGGTGTCTACCACGTGACCGACGGCGCGCCGATGCCGATCCGCGAGTTCCTGGTGCCGCTGCTGGCGACGCAGGGCGTGGACGTGTCGGGCAGCCGCAGCGTCCCGCTCGCGGTGGCTGCGCCGCTCGCCGCCGTGCTGGACCGCGCGGCGCGGGTGCTGCGGCGGCGTACCGCTCCGCCGCTGACGAACTGGCTGGTGAGCTTCACGGGGCGCGACCGGGCGTACGACATCACGGCCGCGCGGAGGGAGCTCGGGTACGTGCCGGGGGTGACGTTCGGGCAGGGGCTCGGGGGTATGGCGTCGGCGTGAGCCCTGGGAAACCTCGCGACGACCTATCGGTGAGGATCGCCCGGAGCCGCGGCGGGACCGGGTCGGGGCGAGACGGGGTGGGGCGGTCGACGCCGCAGAGGCCACCGAGACCAGCGCGCCGGGGGCGACGCACTCACGGCCACGTCAGGAGCCGGGCCCCACCCTCCGGCGCGCAGCGCTGCCACGGCTGCGACGACCGCGTCCTCGTACTGACGCCGATCGAACACGAACGGCCCGAACCCCGCGTACGACCTCGCCCGGCGGTGCGGCTGGGAGAAGCTGGACCACGTCACCGACTGGCCGGCGAGCGTCACGTCAGCCTCGAACGGCCAGCACCCCTCCTCACCGCACTCGCACCCGAGAAGCCAGACCCGCTCACGCCGGGGCCACTGCCGTCCCGCGACGCCGAGGTAGTAGTCAGGGATGTCGTCGAACGCGACCAGCGTCGGCCCGACACCCGCGTAACCCCCGGCAGGCGAGAAGCCCTGGCGCTGCTCGAAGGCCTGCACCATGTCGGCCAGAGCCGTGCCGTCGACCGACGGGACCAGCGTCGCGAGGCCCTCCCACTCGTCCACGGCGAGATCCAGGACGTTGACCATGTCGGTGAGTCTTGCACCGCGGGACGCGGCGCGGGGCGGAGCAGGGAGCGACCTGCCAGGCCCACTCTCCAGCCGCGCGCCCGCTCTTGCAGTTCGAGCTGACCCTCCTCACTGAGTTCGCCTCGGTCTCCGCCGCCGATCCCCGCTGGGGCCACGGCTCCGACGTCGACCCTGACCTGCGGAAACCCCTCTGTGCGCCTGGGCAGCTGCGAACCGCGGACACCTGGTACAGGATTCCGATCTCGGAATTTCGACAGCGCGCTGACCTGCGGAACTACATGCGGGCAGTTCGCCGGATCACCCGGTTCCGGAGCGGACGCTGACCACGCGCTGACCACGGTCCGCTCCACCACAGCTGATTCGGATAGGAGCGCGCTCCCTGCTCCCTTCTAGCGACCGTCGCCGGCGGCCCGCCCACGCCCCTCCATCGCGTGCTGAACCGACTCCCGCGGTGCCGGGCAAGTCGACTGCCCAGGCGGCCGGGGCGGCCAGGCCCACGAGAGCTCCTGCGGCGGCGCTCAACTACCCCCACTCCTCCGCCTCACGCTGTCGAGCCTCCTCGAGCTGCACCTTCAGCGCGGCCACGACCTTCACAGCCCACCGCTTCACGGCGGCTGGTTCCGAGGCAGCTGCAATCCACCCCTCAAGTTGAGAAATGAACCCTGCCAGCCGATCCGACTCCGGCCCCGACCATGTGCCAGTGATGTAACCGAAGTACAGGTGAGCATCTACCTTCTCGTCAGTACCGAACGCCTCGAGAAGAAACCGAACGACGGGCGACGAAGTCGCCCCCTTGGCGGACGTGAGGGCAGCGACCACTCGAGCACGCTCAACGTCCTCCCCGACCCAGGTCGTGATTACATCAGGGGAAACCACCTCCGTGACCCACGGCCCGAGCTCAAGTTGGAGATGCCAGGCGCCAGTCTGCGCGCGGTCCATCACCTCGCGCCAACCGGCCTCGCCGGTCACGGAAACAGCCTCCGAGAAGAGCCTCCGCTCATCGCTTCCCTCGTAGGCGCGGTACTCGCGGGCGTCCGCGATTGCCAGAATCGTCCTCAGTACCCCGGTGGCGTCGGTGCGCAGCGCTATCCCGGCCAACTGGACCCAGTCCCACGCCTGACGACCCACCTTCGGGAAGTCGGCTCGCTGGCGGACGAGCCAGGCCACCTCCGCGGTCAGCTCACGATCCGCTGCGCCAAGCCTATGCACCGCTGCCGCGGCAAAATCCACCACTGCGTCATAGTCGGCCTGGGTTCGAATGCGCTGCCGCCAGTCCGCCAGAAGTGGTACGAGATCGCTCCGCTCGAGCTGGCGTGACCACCCGAAGAGTAGCGGCGCTGCCCTGCCTGGCTCGAGAGCGCCGGCCAGCGCAATTATCCGCTCTCGCGCGATCGTTGACTTCGGCCCCCGCAGACTGAGCGCCAGTCGAGACTCCTCACCGATACTCGATCCATGAGGACCCGCCAGGAAGTCGTCGAAACTGCCCTGGGTACCCACATCCTCGAGGCCCCAAAGGAATCCTGACAGCGCGCCAAGCCGCCCCTCACGCGCTAGTTCACAGAGCCGCGCAAGCACCTCCGGGGAAGCGGGCGCCACTTCCGCGAGTAAATGGCCTACTTCAAACGCGGCGTCGTCAATGTCTCTCAACGACTCGACGAGGTGAGGAACGAGCTCAGGCGCCGCAATCCGCCCCGCCGCTTCGCGAAGCCGGACACGGTAGGCTTCTTCCCCGATCTCCCAAGTATGCGTCGCTAGCAAGACGCGTAAATCATCCTCAACTGACGCTGGCGGAAAGGCGCGCGCGAACTCTTCGAGACTTTGCCGTCTATCGTCTGTCTCGGCTCCGACCCGGTCAAACAATGCCGAAAGGTGACTCAACTCTGCCCGAACGAGACGCAACTCCTGCGATGGGAGAGTTGATAGCGCCGTAGCTAGGTGTTGCCGAGCGTTCGGGTCTTCCAGCAAGGGGTGTATCGACGAGACAAGGGCCTTGAGGGCAGCGGCCTTGACCTCCTCGGACTCATCGGCGGCCAGCGCCCGCAGGACAGTGATCGCACGAGCGCGGTAGTCCCAGACCTCTCCCCAAGTCCTCGGTCGTCCCCGAGGCTCCACGACCAGGCCCCCCTGGACCTCGCCGGACACAATGATCGACTCCTGCTGAACGAGGGCGTGTGCCGCGCCCCCAACGGCTAGGAGCCGGGCCGGCTCGTCGGGGTCGGCCGCCACGCTCTCGAGGTACGACATCCTCGCAGCCGGGCCCGCCGCGGTCCCCGGTAGCATCAGGCCGAACAGGTCCGTCCACGTTCCGGTAGCGTTATTGCTCCAACTCTCGTTTTCTTCGAGGGCGAGCCGGAGAAGCGCATCCGCGGCCGGTTCAAATGTGTCGGAGTGCCACGCGAGCTTCTCGAGCGTCCACACAAGGTCACGCCGGATGCCCGTGAGCCGTCGCAGTTCCTGAGGCTCACTTGCGGCAATCAATGCGGACAGATGCCGCGTCACCGGCACCGCAGCGATGATAGCGAACTGCGTTAGCAGTGAGCCGTTGCTAGACTGCTCGATTGCCTCAAGCGTCGCAAACGGTCCCTCTGCAGACAGAAGCTTCCCCACAGCTGACTGTGCAGCGTCGAAGTCGCCGATCTCCGCTGCCCGACGGAAGAGACGCACAGCCATGGACTCAGTCAGCCGAGGGAGCAGATCGTTCAGTAGCGCTTCACCGAAAACCTCCCACCCTCGGACGGCGAGGAACACAGCCAGTGGCTGAGGTGCGACGCCACGGAACCTACCTTGGATGCTAAGTAGGCCGCGTTCCGCCAGTTGCCGTGCTGCGGCCCTAAGGTCGCGAACACTAATCCCCAAGCCTTCGCTCAGAATCGATAGCTCGTCGGAGACAGCCCCCTCGAAACCGACTCTGGTGAACAGGGCCAGAGCGCTACAGGCTAAAAAAGCCGATCCATCCGGTAGCGTCTTGGTGATATATTGCTCAATCGTCTCGGGCGTTATTAGGTCCCGCATCGACACGTCGGGGTTCTCGACCAATGACTTCGCAAGATGGAGCGCCCATCGAATGTTCCCAGCCGCCGCGTCAACGACCACCCGCGCAGCCTCGGGCCAGAGGCCTGGCTGGTTCTCCCGGAGCAGTGCAAGCATAGACTGCTCGTCGAAGGAGCCGAGGTGCACAACAGGCGCTTGTCCGCGGAAGGCGTCCGGCTCTCCTATTGTGATGACGCGTATCGGACTTCCGGTGGGAAGCACTCCAGCAATCGTCTCATGCCGCCGCCCTCCGCACTCGTCGACGACCACAATTCCCGTTCGCCGATCATCGAGCAGGTGCTCGACCATTCCCGGCGCTAGGTCGTCGGCGGCGGACACGTAAACAACCAGGGGCTCGTAGAGCTGCCCGCGGATGGCTTCCAAGACGAGCCTCGTCTTGCCGATTCCGCTGGGCCCCTCGATGCGTAGGTCGAGGCTCGATGGGCTGAGGAGGAACTCACGGATCCGCTCTATCGTCTCGTCGCGCGAGTCCGAGGAAACCCATCGCGATGCGTGGCGATTTGATTGGCTCCAAGCGTCGAAGGTCCTGGCGACGTTGCCCGGCTGGCGCAAGAGTGGCGAAACCGCGAGCGCCGGGTGATCCTCGAGCCAACGGGCGAGATGGCTGGCATTGAGCACCCGGAACTTCCGCTCCGGGTCATTGATGCCGAGCAATCGCGCCTCGGCAACTAGGGCATCGCGTCGATTCCTGAGTTGGGTCCCGGTAACGTCCGATCCGAGAACGAGGATGTACTCCCCGCCGTTGCGAAGGATCTCCAGAGCGCCTAAGGCACCACGGAGTTCCTTCTTGCAGGCCGTGGGGCCGAGATCGCCCGCCTTGAACTGCCATGCGCTGTCTCCCGCGGGGATCCATTGGGTGCCCGGCGCGCCCACAACACCTGCGTCGACGCCGCCGTCCGCGGTGTCGACCCGGTAGGTGGTCACAAGCTGTTCGCCGCGCATGCCCGCCGCCGCCGTCTCGGCAGCGAGGAGCGCATTGACCAGAGGGGTGAACCGAGCGGCTCCAAGAGTGGTGATCTGCTCCGGGCTCACGGAGAACGGGCCGAGCGTTTGGCGGGCCAATGGTCCCCCCGTTCAATGGGCACACTAGGCGACTCCACGCAGAGTAGCGGTAAGGAAGAACCCGCGGGCGCCACTGTGGATCTCGATCTCGGCCCGACCCCTGAGGTCATGCGCCAGGTCTGCGGCATCCCATGCGGTGCAAGAGGAGTCGCGACCGTCGTCACCCCCTAGCGGGGGGCACCAGGCGGGGTCTGACGCAGCGAGCGAGGTGTGTGCCCGGCACGTCTGCTGGCGGAGTCGATGTCAGAGCACCCGGCTGGGAAACGGCGGGACATCAGGTGAGTTCCTCCTTCGGCAGCCGCCGATCCTGCGCGCGCGACAGCCAGTACGCCCGTTCCCGAGTGGGCTGAGCGGTGAGCTCCTCGACGTCCCGTGAGGACTCTGCCTGCGTCCTCGCTTGAGGGGTGGCGGACTCCCCGCGAGCGCCATGCCGACGGCATGTTTAGGCCGACCGTTGTTGAAGCCCTCGGTTCGCCCGACGCTGCCCTTTGGGGCGCCGTAATGGCGCACACCGGTCACGCTAAAGCACCTCAGCGCTCTCACAACCCCGTCACCTGCTCGAGCAACTCCACGAGGCCGGCTTCCGCGTCATCGACCTCCGGCGTGAGCATGGAGATGTTCCACTCGTGGAGTACCGCCTCCTGAATAGGGTTCGGTCGCGGTGCGTATAGATAGGAGCGAGGCTGCGCGCTCCCTGCTCCGCCTTGCCTCCAAAGATTCGCCAACTTGTAGAAGAGGTACCTAATATTCAGATCCCCGAAGCCGTAACCAATAAATAGCACAGAGCGCCCCAGGACGTCAGCTCGCAGCTTGATATCGAGCGGGGACTCGAAGTCGAGTCGGCGATAGTAGCTCGACTCATCCAGAACAATCGACGAATCGTCGTCGAAGTCACCGTGGAACTTAACAACTTGGCGCTTGCCGGAATCTGCAGTCACCAGGTCGCCAACATTGGTGATCTTGTCGAATGATTGCCCGTAGTGTTCGAGCGCGCGCTCGATCCAGCGGTCATAGTTGGTTGTGTAGATCAAGTCAAAGCTGCCGCGGGCAATCAGTTCGTGGATGCGAGACTTCGCCAAGTCAACGCCAGCAGCATGCCACTCCCGGTCCATCCAGCTGCGGAGCGAGCCGATCTTGCCCTTCTTGATTCGGTAGTACTCGGCGAGGGCGAGGTAGTCGCCGTAGGTCCGGTAGATCGCTGGATCGAAATCGAGGTCCAGCGCCATGCGGTCGGTCATCCGGGACCACGACGGCAAGCCTAAGTTCATCGAAACACCCGCTCCCACAAACAGCAGGACACGCCCCGACCGATAGGCTTGAACAAGTTCGTCCACTATGCACCCCTCTGGAGGAAACTGCTCAGAGCGTTTAGCGCCTTGCGCCGCATCGAAATGGCGTGCTTGGCGTCACCCATCTCCGCAAACGTCTGGACATGCTCATTAGGGACGAAAACGCAGTCCCACTGGAAGTCTCGCGGCCCACGCGGTACTTCTGCGATATGACCAGAAACCGAACCAGCGAACAGATGGAGGCGTCGCCCGTCGCAGTAGCAGATCGTGGTGCGCGCTGTCACCGCGCGCGTCGAGAGGCCAGCAGCAAGTTGTGCGAATCGGTCCGCCTCGAGTCCGTCCCAGAACACTTGCGTTAGCCCTCCAGGCAAGCCATTCAGCCCATCAAGTTCAAGACCTGTGTGTTCCACAAAGACCGGGCGTCCAATGGCCGCGAAGGCCTTCATTGCCTTGTCCCGAACCAGTGCCTCGACATCCGGTGTCTGGATTTCGTCGATCTTGTGCCCGATTGGCACGACTTCAAGGCCGACGGGCGCAAGGATCAACTCGACTTCGCGGATCTTGTGGGGGTTCGCCGAGAGGAACCGTACGGACTTCGTGGTCAAGGCAATGCGCCCCCATGACATACGCTGCAAGCGGTGACGCCTATGCATACCACGGCTCACCGGTGAGGCGGTCACGAACGAAGCACCCGCGTAGCGCCCGCGGCGGGCGCCCGGCCGCGAGTCGCTCGGAACCTGAGGGTGGCATGCCGGGCAGACCAGACACGCTGGGCCTGCCGGGGTGGTATGGCGCGCTACACGACCCGGCGCGCGGGCGGATCACGTTCGCGGCGCTGGCCGCGGAGTGGCAGATCTCGCGGGGTCACCTGGCGGTGCGCAGCCAAGAGACCACACGGTTCCTGCTCGACAAGTAAGTGATCGGCGAGATCCGGCTGGTCCTTGGCTACGCGCTCCGTCACCAGCGGCTGAGCGTGAACGCCGCCCGCATAGTGTCGCTCCCCCGCTGGGACCAAGCGCGAGCCACACTGGCTACGGCCCGAGAAGTTCGGGCGGCTCGTGCTGGCGCTGCCTCCGCTGTGCCAGCCAGTGGTGCAGTTCCTCGGGACCACTGGATGCCGGTTCTCGGAGATGGCCGCCCTGCGGGTTGCCGGGACCGCGCCCGGCGCGCATCTGTTCCCGAACCCGACCGGTGGCGTGTGGACGAACACCGACTTCCGCGCACGGTCGGGACGGATGGACGCGACGCGACGCGACGGGCGGGCGTGAAGGGACGACGATCCACGACCTGCGGTACACCGCGGGGTCGCTGCTCAGCGCGGCCGGGGCCGAGGTCAAGGCGGTGCAGGTGACCCTCGGGCACTCCACCGCCATGACGACGATGGACCTGTACAGGCACCCGTTCAGCGAGGCCACCTAGCAGGCCATGAAGCGGCTGCCGGCCTTACCACTAATGGAGGCGCCGACGCGGGCGATCGAGCCGCCGGTCGCACCGCCGGGCCAACGCACCCGGGCAAGTCGCTCTTCTGCGCAGCGCGCTTAGGGTCTCCATCTTGGACGCCAGCCCTAGGCTTGCTCGAGCGGGCACTGCACTGGGGTGGTCAGTGGTGTCCGTCCGCGACGTCGTCGAACTCATCGCGGTCGGAGAGTGCCCCAGGAGCTGCGGCGGCGAGGGGGCTTGCGAGCCGCGGCCGGTAGTCCTCGTGTGCGTACTCAACCCGCTCATCGATGTAGGCGTCCGCATCTGCGAGCGCGTCCTGAACCGAGGCGTCATCGGCAAAGGCGTCCCTGTATTGCCGGATCGCGGTGCGTGCCTCGTCGTATCGCTGGGCCGGCTCGACGTCGTCATCCCATCCTTCACCCGCTTGATCGATGCGCTCCCGCAGATCTGGGATGACCTCCTCACGGATGCGGTCAAGAATGCTCGCGCGCTCGTCGGCGGTGAGCAAGGTCACGACGCCGGGGTCTAGCCAACCGCTGTCGAAGTCGAGGGCATGCTCCGCGAGTTGGGCGGCAGCCGCCGCACGGACGCTCTCGGGTAACGCCTCCGCCGCCTGCAGCCGGACAAGAACGCCGGGCTCCCACATCGCACCGATGTACATGCCAAAGGTCGCGAGCCGGGGCAGGTCCTCCGCGTGGTGCGAGGCCCACTGGCGCAGGAACTCATCGGAGCAGCGGTACTGGAGGAACCACGCCGTCGGGTTGCTCCATTTGGTTGCCGTTCTGCTTGGTACGGGCACCTTCGGCACGACCCGGTCGTATAGGGACGGCGGTACCCGCACGAACGTGCCGCGCGCTCGTTCCCCCCCGCAGTCGAGCTGCTCAACCAGTTCATCAGGCGCGAGCCCATCCACGAACACGCCCACAGCGTTCGCTTCCTCGGCGACGACAGCGGCGAATCCCTCACGAATGGTGGGGTGTCGAAACCTCCAAACCGGATCGCCGTCGCTGCTTTGCGACAGCTGAAGAAACGTGCCGTCGGCCGGGCCGAACGCGCTCAGGACCTCCGCCGGCGACGACCCCAGGCGGGTGATCGCGTCGGAGAGCCGGGGCGTCAGCTCGATTGGTGCTGAGAGCTCATCTCCGGCCATGTAGACGCAGGCAAGTGCGGCGCGAGCCGCCGGGTCCAGCTGACGTAGCACGTCAGCCAGGAACGACACAGGCCGGTCGAACCATCGGAGCAGGGCGTCGCGAGACGCGAGCTGGGCACTTTCGGTGAAGGCCGTGTACGCAAGACGGCGCGCAACCTCGGGCTGGAACCGCTCGACGTTGGCCGCGGCGCGCAGGTGCGGACGCCAGCGGTTCAGGGTGTCCGCCGACTGGTCACCGGCCTTGAGGTGGTTGTACAAGATTTGCCCGCGCTCGGTGGGCGTGAGCTCGGTGACGTCGACAACGACCTGCCGTTCGCGCAGCCGTGTGTGCACGTACTCCTTCAGGTACGGGCGGGCATCTCGATAGATGTAGTCCCTACTAGTGAGCACGACCTTTGCGCCACGCTCAATGGCGGTCATGACTTGGTCCATCCGGCGGGTCCAGCCGTCGGTGAGTTCGGGGTTGTGGCGGATGCTGCCGAACGCGTCGTCGACCCAGAACAACTGATCGGGATCGTCCGGGTCCCACGCAGCTACGAGCTCCTCGGCCGAGTCCACACGTCGGACGCCACACTTCCAGTTGTCGAGCGCCGCGAGGGCCAACGTCGCAGCGATCGTCGTCTTCCCACATGCGGGTTCGCCAAGCAGCAGGACGAAGCCGTAGTCGGCGACGGCGTCGGCAGCGCGCCGGTAGGCAGCAGTCGGGACGAACGTCGCTAGATCCGGCCTCAGCCGCGCGAGCAGCGCCTCCGCCTGACGCAGCCTCCGGTCGTCCAGGATCTTGCCGAGGTCGCCGAGGCCGTACACCCGCGGAACGTAGCGGCGCAGGTCCGGACGGGTCTCGATCTGCTGGCAGATCCAGCGGCCGTCAAGAACGAGCGACGCGTCGACGCCGACGCGCGCGCACTCCTCGGCCACCCATGCCTCAGTCCGACCGGTTACCCGCAGGTTTGTTAGGAGCAGGTACGCGTCGCACAAGCCTTGTTGATGCAGAAGCTCGACCTTCGAGATCTCGTCCGCGAGCATCGACGGCGTGAGCGTCCCGGTCGCTTGGCCGCTGAACTTGCACTGCGCGACCGTCGCCCGCCCGGCGGCTAGAGCCGCGACTTCAGGCTGGGGCGCATCGCCCGGTGTTGCCCAGGTGCCGTGAAACGCGCCGTCCCGGCCTCCATCGTTGCTGTCCGCGAAGGCATGGAACGTCTGGCCTAGCACGCGCTGTAGCACGACTGCGGACAGGTCCTGGAACGCCCGCCATCCCAGCGTGTGCAGGTTGTAGTCGAGTGGGAGCACCGGCCTATTCTCGTTCTGCCCTAGCAGGCGGAGCCGCAGGTGCCCTCGGCGCGTCGCCCTCGCGAGCCACTGCCCCACGCCGGACGCCGAACGCCGGACGCCGTGCATTTCGCGGGTCGTTTCGATGTACTACGGCCTCACGCTCGGCGGCGCGCGCCCGTCCTACCGAGACGACGCGCTAGCCGTCACCTGCACTTCATTGGAGGCCGAGCGGCGGCTCGCGGAGGGACTCCTCGGGCACGCCGAGGTCCGCCGGCAACACCCGGCTCGCTTTCATGATGTGCATGTCGCCGCTCGCGTCGCGCAGCATCGCAATGGACACGATGTCGTCGTCGGCAACAGCACGGAAGACCCGAACGAGGGTCGCTGCGGCGAGGAAGTAGACGCACCTCCGCCGCTTCCTGTCGGATGACACAAAGATGCCGTCGAACAAGTGCGGCGGCTCCTCCGTCACGGACAACATCCAGACCCAGGAGTGGATCACCTGGTTGCAGAAGTCGGCCAACGCCAGCTGCACCGACTGAGTGTGCTCCATGTCGTAGTGCACGTAGAACTCGTGTCGGTTCCAGACATCGACAGGCCTCCCGATGAGCGTGTGCTCCCGGGCGGGGACCGTCTCCGCGGCCAGTTCGTCTGAGACCTTGCGCGCCTCAATGAGCTTCCTCACGGCGTACGCTGCGTTCATCACATCGCGCTCCACCAGGAACGAGGTGCGCTCGCTCCACCGTCGCTGCACGGTCCGCCGTTCCAGAGAGTCGGCCACACGCAGCAGGTCCGCCTTCCACGGGATCGAGTCCCAGATCAAAGCGGTCCCCCCGTGACGGTCGCAGTGCGCGAACTCCATCGACTTCGTGCGGCCCAGCGTTTGCACCGCACCACTCAAGCCACGCCTGCCGCCGGGAACGCAAGACCCGGCCGCGGCGCCCACCGGCCGTTCGCCAGCGTCCGTCCGCGCCCTAGACGGACCGTCCACGTCCTGAGACAAGTCGCTGACCGCGCGCTGACCACAGCCCGGCAAATCGGACACTGGTTCCGCCGCGGCCGGGGCGCGAATCCAGTCCCTGACCTGCGACAACACGCTGTGCGCCTGGGCAGATTCGAACTGCCGACACCCGCTTTAGGAGAGCGGTGCTCTATCCACTGAGCTACAGGCGCCCGGGCCGGGCCAGAAACGTGGGCGGAAACCCGGCGAAGATCGCCCCGGGTCGGTCCGTGCATGTTCTCGTCGGCCCCGTGCGACGCCGGTCGGTCCTGCACAGGCCGTTCGACGCCCGTTCAGCCTACCGGTGCGCGCAGCGGTTGGGTGTCAGCGGCTCGTCCCACCGGACGCTCAGAAGAGCCGGGGCAGCGTCGCGCACGCTCGAACGCCTCCTTGCTCGGTGATCAGCGAGGCGCCGTAGGACCCGCGTTCCCGGCCCCTGCTCGTCCCGGCGGGGACGGGATCGACCGGCTCGATCGTGCCGTCCGGTCGTCGACGGCCCGTCACCCGGCTGGCGATCGGCACCCGTGCCTTGCGGAGCCCGATGGGCCCGCTCGGGGCTTCGGCATCGCGCCGAGCCTTCCAGGCACGCATGCGTTCGTCCCGCTCCTCCTGCGGAAGCGCGAGCCACGCCTCGATGTCGTCGAACGGCTGGTCGCTCACTCGATGATCTCCTCCAGCAGGTGGTCCACGACCTCACAGGTCAGAGGTCGATCAGGACCTCGCTTCCGCAGGTGTCGGTCTGCCTCTGACCGTATGGCATACGCCCGGCCGAGCCACATGGGCTTCCCCGGTGCTTCACGGACGCCGGGCCCGGCAAACGACAGGGCCGGACTCCCGAGAAGGATGTCGCCGCTCGGTCTTCTGCGACCACGCCACGTGTGACCCATGGCACATCGGTTCGCCTGCGACGACGTGAGGCCCCGTCCTAGCCTCTGCCTGTCCGGCCGAATCCCGGATCGACCACGCTTCACGAGCAGCGCCATCGACCAGATGCCGGTCCGGGACGCGACGGCCCCGGGGCCCGAACGGTCGGACGCGACGACCGGCCGGCGCGGAGATGTACGACGACTGCGTACGACCTCGTACGCGCATTCCCTGTCGGACCAGACCGCAAGTAGGTGGCACGCATGAACACGACCCGGCCCCGCCAAGGGTCGCTCGGCCTGTGGAGTCTCGCCCTCGCCGGTTCGGCCGTCCTCGTCGCCTCGCTCGCGGGATGCGCGACGGCAGACGGGGCTTCGGCGCCCGCTTCGGACTCCGCCACCAGCCCGAGCGCTGCCGAGCTCATCGCGGAGCAGGCCGAGCGCGGAGGCCCGACGGCTGCACCCACCGAGTGGGTCCCCTCGGAGTACGCCCTGTGCGCGGAGTTCCCGCCAGCTGGGCAGACATCGGCGGGCGACCTCGAGGGCTGGTGGAACGGCGCGCCGGCGAACCCTGACGGCAGCATCATCCAGAACCCAGACGAGTGGCCGAACACCCGGATGCGCGATCACCCGCGGGTCGCGGTCGTCGGGGTGGACAACGCGGAGGTGTACTCGACCTGGGACCGCATCACCTGCGGCCCCGACCCGACCTACGTGCCGACGCGGACGGACGAGTGGCCCGCCGACGTCGATGCCGTCGTGCTCGACATGGACACCGGAGAGGTGCTCGCCACCGGCCGCCTCGGCGGGTGACCGCCGGACCGCGCGCGGGCACCAGAGGCGATCGACGCCGTCCGCGGCGACCGCGCAGGCAAGCCGGCGAGGCATCACCCCCGTGACGACCGTCCCGGACTGGCAGCTCCCCAGCGCCGCCTTCACCCGCGTGATCCGCCACCGACGTCGCCACGCCGTCGCCCCGACCCCCGCGGCGAGAGCCCCGACCCCGATCGCACCGACGGGCAGCAGGTCGCGCAGGTTCGGCTCGGGCCGCCCGCCGATGAGCGCGATCCGCAGGCCGTCGACCAGCTCGACCCGGAGGCACCCGGCGGCGGACGCCAGCCCGCGCGGGTTCACGGGCCTGCGCCGCTCCAGCTCATGCGCCCTCGCCACCCAGCAGCCGCTGCACGGTCCCGAGGCTCTGCTCCGTCCCGAGCTCCGCCGCCGCGGCGGCGGAGCGGTAGTGCGTCAGCACCCGGGCGATCGCCTCCCCGGTCTCAGGGAGCCTGTCGGTCGGGATGCCCTTGATCGTCGTGAGCGCCTCCCCGGAGGCAGCCGGACCGCGATCGCGGGACACCGCGACCCGCAGCACCACTGGCCCGGAGGCTGCGGACGGCGCGACCACGTCGACGACCTCTGCCCAGGCGACCGTGAGGGATCCGCGCGCGTCACGCACCACGAGCTGCTGCGGGGTCATCCACACCCCGGGCCGTCTGGCCCGGAGCACCGCGCGAACCGTGAAGACCCCGAACCCGATCGCGCCCGCGGCCGTCACGACACCGACAGGGTCCGCAGCGGCGCTCAGGGCGGTGGCGGACGCGGCGAGCGTCGCCGCGGTCCACCCGGGGATCGCCGCCGCGATGCGATCAGCCCGCACGTCGGCCGGGATCACGGTCGCTGGCGTCCCGCCGGTCTCGGCGATCAGCGGCGCAGCGCCCCAAGGGATCCACCGACGGCTGGAGCGCGCACACCGTGCCGCCAGGAACACGAGACCGAGCCCGGCGATCCACACGCCGAGAAGCATGAAGCCGGGATCATCACGTGCCGCCACCGCGATGAGCGACCCCACGATCAGCAGCGCGCTGATCGTGGGGACCTCCGTGCGACGACGACGGCGCTCACGGCGGTGGAGCTCCGCACGGAGAGCCTGGCTCGACGGGCCGCGCAGGTCCCGCGGACCGTTCCGGTCCGGATCGCTCATCCGAACACCGACTCCCACGCGTCTGAGAGGCCGTGCCCGAGGCCGGAGACAGCGACCCCGATGGCCCGTCCGCCACCCACGACGACGTCACCGACTGCCTCAGCCGACTCGCGGAGGTCACCGATCCCGGTGGCCAGAGCCGCAGCGACGTCGCCGTTCTCCTCGTACAGCCCGTCGATGACACCGGACGTGAACATGCCGACCAGACCCCCGACGGCTGCTCCGATGACCGCGCCGGCGACGTTCCCGATGCCCGGAGCGAACGAGCCGAGGAACATGCCGACCCCCGCTCCCGCCGCCACCGACGCGCCGAGCCCACCGAGGTTCGACGCCCAGGCCTGCTCGGCGCTCTCCCCTGCCTGGATGTCGCTGCTGATGGAGACCCCCGTCAGAAGGGTGCTGGTGACGACACCGCCCACTCTGCCGGCGCGGGCGAGCCTGGCGGCGTCGTCGGCGGCGCCCTGTGCCTGCACCCGCAATCGCGCGGCGTCGTCCACGTCCCGGTAGAACTGCTGCGGGAACCGGCTCGACCCGGGGAGCCGCGTCCGGGACTCCAGCGTGTCGGCGTCGTCGAGGAGGAAGCGGGCTTGCCCTCGCATCGCCGTCACCCCGAGCCCGACGCTACCGCCGATCACCGCACCGACCGCGAAGTCGATCGCGGGGACCGACAACGTCCTGACGCCGGCAGCGGTCCGCTCCAAGTCGTCGAGGGCATCGGCCAGCTCGGCTCGGACGTCCGCTACCGCCGCCGAGGCGACGACGAAGGCCTCCACGCGACGGCTCGCCTGCTGGTGCTCGAGCACAGCGGCTGCGTACCGACGGGCCGCAGCGGAACCCGACGGCGCCCTGGGGCGGGAGGGCGCGGGAGCTGTGGGTGGCCGGACGATGCCCCCTGGAGTAGTTGCGAGCCCGGCACCCGCCGCGGTCGCACGGATCTCGCCGATCGATCCGGTGGCTCGCTGCGAGGCTTCCGCGAGCCTGTCCAGCGCCGCGGCGGCAGCGCCGGCAGCATCTGCCACAGCGCTCGCGGGCCCGACCAGAGACGACATTCGTGCCCGGAAGGCGTCGGAGGCGGGCCCCGACCACGCCCCACGGTCAGCACGTGCGTAGAGCAGGGCGTCGACAGCCGAATCGAGTCCCCCGCCGAGCCGCCGTCTGAGCCAGGAAGCCGTGCCACGGAGCGCAGCGGCGTCCACGTGCAGCGTCGTGTCGAGGTCTGTCATCGCCTCTCCATCAGGCTCCGCTGCCGCTCCGAGGAGCTGCGATCTGCGGCTTCATAGCTCGCCCGCGTCGCCTCGATCGCCTCGCCCGCGGACTCGAGGGCGAGGCACAGGTGTCCGTACTGCCTCAGCAGGTGCGCGGCCGTCTCCATCGCGACGGTGCCACCGACGACATCCGGCGGGACTTCCGGGAGCTCGGAACCTGGGCCTCCCTCCTCGCCCGCTGCCGCCCGGAGCCTGGCCGCGATGGCACTGAGCTCGCCGTACCCGACGGCCACGCCACGTGTCATGCCGTCGACTCCCGGTGCTCCGTCGGGATCCGCAGATCCTGGTAGATGACGTCGAACGGCGACTCCTCACGGAGACGCCCGAGATCGCCGACCGACATCACCACCCAGGGGACATCGCCGGCGCCCGCGAGCAGGCGGTCGAGCGCGGTGTAGACGAGCAGCGCTACCCGGCCGTCGTTCGTCCGTCTGAGCGTGGCGCGGAAGACCCCGGAGGCGTCTGTCGTGCACGGCACGTAGAAGACCGGTGGGGTCACATCGGGCGCCGGCACGATCCTCCTCGGAGACGCTCTGAGCTCGTCACCGACGGTAGGAGGCACTGCGCTCGCTGGCCGCTCGTCCTCCTACGCTGCGTGGGAACCCCGGCGCAGGCGCGGTCCCCGGGGCCGGCGCAGCGCGCGTCGCCGGCCCGCTCGGAAGCCAGCCGCTGGTGGATGGCGGATGTCCCACGGGCGCCGCCACCGCTGCGACGACCGTTCGCCGCCTGGCCTGCCCGGCAGCCCGGACGGGGCGCGTGACCTCTGCCCGCATCGGCGGCCTAGAGTGGCCGCCGGGCCCGCCCGGGCCCGCCGACCGGTCGGACAGGAGGGGTTGCGGTGCCGCGGATCGACGCCCCCACCGTCGCGGAGCACCGGGCGGCGCGGCGCCGGGCGCTGCTCGACGCGGCCCGCGACGCGCTCACCGCGGAGCCCGACCGGCTGCCGTCGCTGGCGGAGGTCGGCGAGCGCGCGGGGTTGTCGCGGTCGAGCGTGTACGAGTACTTCCGGTCGCGGGACGACCTGCTGCGCGCGGTGGTGAGCGACTCGTTCCCGCGGTGGCAGCAGCGGCTCGACGCGGTGATGGGCGCGGCGCCGGACCCGGCGGAGCGGGTGCTGGCGTTCGTGCGGGGGAACCTGCAGCTGGTGGCGGACGGCGAGCACGCGCTGGCGCGGACGCTCGCCGTGGTGGCACCGGCGGAGGACCTGGCACGGGAGTCGCGGGCGTTCCACGAGCAGCTGCTGCTGCCGGTGCTGGACGCGCTGCGGACCCTGGGCGTCCCGGACCCGGAGACGACGGCCGAGCTGGTGAACGCCCTGGTGCACGCGGCGTCGCGGCGGGTCGAGCAGACCGGTGACCTGGAGCGGGCGTACGAGGCGACGGCGGCGCTGCTGGAGCCGTACCTCGGCGGCGCCGGCACGCGCGGGCGCACCGGCACCGCCGAGGACGGCGGCGCCGCGGACGGCACCGTCCCCGACCGGACCTAGCCGCCCCGGGTCACGCCGGCCGGAGCCGCCCGTCGACCATCTCCACCACGCGGTCCACGTGCTCCAGCACGTCGTGGTCGTGGGTGACCATGACGGTCGCGACGCAGAACTCGTGCGTGCGCCGGGCGAGCAGCTCGACGATCTCGTGGCTGCGCCGGCGGTCGAGCGCGGCGGTCGGCTCGTCGACGAGCAGCACCGACGGGGTCGCGGCGAGCGCCCGGGCGATGCCGACGCGCTGACGCTCGCCGCCGGACAGGCGCCCGGGGCGCCGGTGGGCGTGCTCGGCCATGCCGACCGCGTCGAGCAGCTCGAGCGGCGGGCGGGCCGGGGGCCTGCCGGTGATCTTCTCCACCAGGCGGATCTGGTCGACCGCGGTGAGCGCGGGCACGAGGTTGCCGGACTGGAACACGAACCCGACGTGGTCGCGCCGGAACCGGGCGAGCCCCCGGGTGGAGACGTCCGTGAGCTCGGTGCCGTCGACCACGACGGAGCCCGACGTCGGGCGGGTGAGCCCGCCGGCGACGGCCAGCAGGCTGGACTTGCCGGCGCCGGAGGGGCCGACGACCGCGACGATCTCGCCCGGCTGGACGACGAGATCCACGTGGTCGAGGGCGGTGACGAGCTGGTCGCCGTCGCCGAACGTCAGCACGACGTCGGTCAGCGCGAGCTCGGACGGGATGCGCGGCTCGGCGTCGCGCGGGCGGGGCGTGCGCGGCGTGCGCGGCGTGCGCGGCGTGCCGGACGGCCCGGCGGTGGTGGCGGTCATCGGTTCTCTCCCAGGGCGGTGACGGGCTCGACGGAGGCGATGCGGGTGGTCGCGACGGCGGCACCGACGAGGCCGAGCCCGACGATCAGCGCCGCGCCGCCGAGCACGGGCGCGGCCTCGAGCGCGAACGGCATGCCCGTCCCGTCGAGCAGCGCACCGGCCCCCAGTCCGACGGCGACGCCCGCGGCGGTGGCGGTCACCAGGAGGATCGCGGCCTGCAGCAGGCCGTCGGTCAGCAGGTAGCGCGTGGAGGCGCCGATGGCCCGCATGACGGCGAGCTCGCGGGTGCGCTGCACGGTCCAGAGCGTGAAGAACGCCCCGACGACCAGTGCGGAGATCGCGTACAGGAACGCCTGGATGAGCTGCATGGTCATGAGCTCGGCGGTGTAGCCGGGCGAGGAGTCGTACGCCTCGGTGATCGTGCGGGCGGACGTCCCGGCGGCGGCGTCACCCGCGGCCAGGTCGATGCCGTCGCCGCCGACGCCCCGCAGGGCGACGACGCTCGCGACGTCGTAGGCGTCGGCGGGCACGGGGTCCCCCGGGGACACGCCGGCGTGCACCTCCTGCCAGGTGGTCAGCGCGATGTAGCCGATGTCGACGTGGCCGAACGTGCGCTGGTCGGCCGTGAAGCCGACCACCTCGAGCGGCGTGCCGAGGCGGTCGAGCGTGATGACGTCGCCGATCTCGACGCCCTCGTCGCGCGCGGTGGCGCTGAGGACGACCTCGCCGTCCCCGGCGACCTCGCGTCCCTGCGCCGCCTCGGGCGCGACGAACCCGCCCGGCCGGACGCCGAACAGCGTGAGGTCGACGGGCGTGCCGTCGTCGTTCTTGGCGTTGACGATCGCGGTGCCGAGCAGCTCGGCGACCGCGACGTCGTCCCGGGCCGCCCAGGCGTCGCGCTGCTCGGTGGTGACCTCGGAGCGCGTGAAGGCGGAGTCGGTCTTGGTGCCCTCGGCGAAGGCCAGCGCGTCGATCGGACTGCGCTGGAGGCCGGAGACACCATCGGTGACGAGTCCGGACGACAGCCCGGACAGCAGGACCATGAGGACGGCGATCAGGGCGACCACCGCTCCCACGAGTCCGAAGCGGGTGCGCGCGAAGGCGAGCTCGCGCAGGGCGAGGAACACGGGTGGCCTCTTCCGTTCGGGTCGGACGCCGGTTTTCCGACGTCATGTCGGGATCATACCGACGGGGTGTCGGTATCCCACCGACACCCCGTCGCGGTGCGGGTCAGCGACCCGCGCGGGCGGCCACGCGCCGCCGCAGCACGCGCGCGACCGACCACACGGCCACGCCCGCGACGGCCAGCGTCCACGCGGCGACCCAGCCGCTCGCGAGCGCGAGCCCTGTCGTGGCGAGCACGCCCGCCCCCTGTCCGGTGATCTGGTACACGGTTCCCCCTCCTCTCGTGTCGTGCGGCCGCGGCCGCGGGTCGGTGCACGCTCAGGCGCGCGCGGGTGCGAGGTGACCCCAGCTCGGCTGCCGGCCGCGCAGGTGGGTCACCCAGGCATGCAGGTAGGCGCACTGCAGCGCCGTGTCGTAGACGAGCTCCGGCAGCACCGCGGCGCTCAGCCACCGCGCCCGCGGGCCGCCGTCCCAGACGGTGACGAGCCGCTCGACGACGAACACGGCCCCGACGGCCAGCCAGAACGCCTGCCAGACGAACGTGCCGGCGAGCGCGGCGCCCAGCATGATCGCCAGCATCGCCCACCAGGTCAGCGTCCCCAGGGTGAGGGCCGCCTGCTGCAGGTGGTACCGCACGGTCACCGGCGTCAGGCCGTACGCGCGCAGGTTGTCGAGCATCCCGGCGTACCAGCGCACGCGCTGGCGGTGCAGCGTCGTGAACGTCGGCATCAGCTCGGTGCTGCACCGGCAGTCCGACGGGGCGACGAGCCGCCAGCCGCGGGTCCGCAGCGCGAGCGTCAGCTCGGAGTCCTCCGTGACGGCGGCGCGGTCGTACACGTCGCCGCGCGGCCCCGGCAGGACGTCGCCGCGGTGCTCCGCCACGTCCGCGAGCGCCCGGTAGCGGAACACCGACGCGGTGCCGGTGACGACGGCCACCCGGCCGGTCGTGAGGATCTTCGACGCGTAGCGCGTGTACTCGTTCGCCTGGCAGCGCTCGACCATCCCGTGCGCGCCGTCGCCGTGGAAGATGCCGCTGACCGCGCCGAGCGCGGGGTCGGAGTCGAGGTGCGCCAGGGCGGTCTCGACGAACGTCGGGGCGATCCGCGTGTCCGCGTCCAGCACCAGCACGTACTCCGGCGGCGCGACCGCGAGCGCGGCGAGCGCCTGGTTGAGGGCGCCGGCCTTGCGGTCCGCGTTGTCGCGGGTGCGCAGCACGCGGGCGCCGAACGCGTGGGCAACCTCCGGGGTCGCGTCCGTGCAGCGGTCGGCGACGACGGTCACCGCGGACGGCCGCACGGTCTGACGGCGCAGCGCGCGCAGGGTGCCCGGCAGGGCGGCCTGCTCGTCGTGCGCGGGCACCAGCACCACCAGCCGGGAGCGGTCGACGGACCGGCGCGCGGTCTGCCGCTGCGGCGTCCCGTGCGGGGCGGGCGCGGGTGCGGTGGGCATGGGGACCTCCGGGGCGCTCGGGCACCCGGGTGTCGGCAGGACCGGGTGCGGTGTGCACCCATCGGACCTCCGCGGGGGTGCTGCTCACCGGCCGCGCGACGCCCGCGAGCAGGGCGCGGCACGCGGTGGAGCAGCCGGGCGCGAGGCGGCGAGCGACCCGGGCGGCTGTGCTCACGTGGTCCGCCCTCGGCGGGGTCGCGGTCAGTGGATGCGGCGGGCCAGGCTCTCCCGGTCGCTGACGCCGACCTTCCGGTAGATCCGGTACAGGTGGTTGTCGACGGTCCGCACGGACACGCCGAGCGTCTCTGCCACCTGCCGGTTGGAGGCCCCGCCTGCGACGAGCCGGGCGATCTCCAGCTCGCGGGCGCTGAGCCCGGCGACCGGCCCGACCGCGTCCAGCGCCCGGTCGAGGTCTCCCCCGGCCTCCGCGATCACCGCCTCGGCAGCCCGGAGCTGCTCCCGCGCGGCGGCCGGGTCGCCCTGGAGCGCCGCGAGCGAGGCGGCGCGCGCGTGGGCGCGGACGGCGTGCACGCGCAGCCCGGCCGCCCGCAGCTCCGGCGCGACGCGCGCGGCCTCGTCCGGGCTGCCGGAGGCGAGCGCCGCGACGTAGCGCCCGAGCACCGGCAGCAGCGTCCCCTGGGCCTGCGACGCGGCGGCCGCGACCCGGGCGGCCGACGGGTGGTCGGGCAGCACCTCGGCGGCGGCGGACCCGGACAGCACCGCGGCGGGGACGAACCCGCGGTCCAGGTCGAGCTCGACCTCCGCCCACAGCGCCTCCGCGTCCCGCCGCGGGTCGGTGCCCGACGCGACCGTGACCCGCGTGCTCGCCAGCGTCGCCGACGTCAGCGGGACCGGCCCGACCGGCAGCCGCATCGCGACCAGGCCGTCCCGCAGCGCCTGCGCGGCGACCACCCGGCCGTCCGCCGCGGCCAGGGACGACCCGATGCACAGCAGCCCGGCGCGCGCCCACGGCTGCAACGGGGCCGTCGACCCCAGCGCCAGGGCGCCCGGCAGGTGCTCGCGCAGCTCCCGCGACCGGCCCGCGAGCGCCAGCCCCAGCGCGACGACCGCCGCCCCGAGCTCGATCGCGGGACCGTCCAGCGCGGCGCGCGCCTCGTCCAGCGCCCGGGACGCGTCACGGACCGCCTCGTCGATGCGACCCGCCAGCAGCACCGCCAGCCAGCGGGCGGCGTGCTCGTCGGGGTCGGGCGCGGTGGGCCCGGCCGGCGGGTCGGTCGCGTCGAGGGCGTCCAGCGCGTCGAGCGCACGGCCCCGGGCGAGCAGCAGCCAGCCGTCGGGCCGCTCCCCACCCGTGTCCCCGTCCTCGTCCTCGTGCTGTCCGCCTGCGCCCACGCCCAGCAGCAGCTCGAGCCGCCGCCGCGACCGCCGACCCGCGGCGTCCTGCGGCACCGGCACCGCGAGCGCCGCGTCCACCTCGCCGCACGCCAGGCCGAGGTAGCGCGCGTGCCACTCGTCCACGGCCGCGCGACCGGCCGACCCGACCCGGTCCCGGGCGGCGGCGACGGCGGCCTCCACCTCGCGCCGGTCGGCGCCGGCCCGGGCGAGCGCGTCGAGGAACGGCACCGCCGTGCCCGCGTCCGGCTCGTCCTCCCACTCGGCCCGGCGCACCGCGAGCCGGGTGGCCGCCGCGCGACGCAGGGCCCGCCCCAGCACCGCGACGCCCTCCCGGGACTCGGCCCACCGCGCACCGCTGCCGTCGGGCTGCGCACGGCCGCCGTCAGGCTGCGCGGGGCGGTCGCCGAGCCGCGCACCCCGGCCGTCGGGCTGCGCGCCGGCCGCGGGGACGCCCCCGGGGGCGGGAACGGGCGCGGCTGCGGGGACGGACGCCGGGGCGGCCACCCCGGCGACCCCGCTGACCGGGGCGGCCACCCGGGCGTCCCCCGCGGCGGCACCCGCGCCGCCCGGGGTCGCGGCCAGCGCCCGCTCCACCTGCTCACGGGCCCGCGCCGCCTCGACGCGTCCACCCACCGCCAGCAGGTGCTCGGCCACGAGCGGCGGCACCACGACCACCTCGGTCCGGTCCCCCGCGTCGACCACCCGCACGACGCCGGCGTCCTCGAGCGCCGCCAGGTCGTCCCACTCGAGCACCCGGCGCACGACGGCCGGGCTCGCGGGACCGAGCGTCGCCAGCACCGCGAGCGCCGACCGCGCCGGCCCGTCGAGTCCCTCCAGCAGCGCGTCGACGACCGTCACCAGTCCCGGCGTGCGCAGGTCGGCCACCGCCGTCCACACCCCGTCGACGAGCACCAGCCGCCCGGCCCGGCGCGCCCCCGCGACCACCGCACGCGCGACGCCCGGCACCCCGGCCGACAGGGCGTACACCCGGGCGGCGGCGTCCGGCGCCGGCGGCCCGCCGAGCTCCTCGGTCAGCACCGCCAGCAGCGCGTCGAACCGCAGCGGCGGCACGGCGACGCCCGCCAGCGGCACCGCGCCGGCGGCCCGCGACGCGGCGACCCGGTTCGCGCGGGCCGGCCGGGCGGTCAGCAGCGGCAGCGACCCGGTCTGCTCGGCGACCGTCGCGAGGACCGCGCGGGACTCCTCGTCCAGCAGGTCCGCCCGGCGTGACAGCAGCACCGCGCGCCCGGCACCGACGGCCTCCAGCACGCGCGCAGTCGCCGGACCGAGCGGGTCACCCGGCGCCGGGCGCGCCGCCCACCCGGCCAGCGCGAGCGCGGCGAGCGGCCGTCCGCGGACGCCCGGACGACCCGGCACCCGGAGCACCTGCCAGCCGTCCTCCGCGAGCACACCCGCAGCCCGCTCGGCGAGCGCGCCCGCCCCCGACCCCGCGACACCCGTCAGCAGCGCCCCGGTCCCGGCGCGCAGCGCGTCGAGGACCTGGTCCGCCGCGTCGTCGTCCCCGGGTCCCGCCCCCATGCCCGCCACGCTACCCACGCGCGGTCCGGGCGGCCCGGCGTCCGCACGGGTGCGCGGGCGTCGCGGCGCTCAAGGTGACGTGTCAGGCGCCGATAGCAGGGAGGTCGGACGGCACGCGGTCACCTCCGGGACCGCGGGAGCGAGATCCGGCTCCCCGATCCCAGGAAGCTCAGATGACCTCACGTCTCCGCGCCCGCCGACGGGCCACGCCCCGGTCCGGGGTCCGGCCGGCCGCCACCATCGCGACGGCCGCCCTCCTACTCACGCTCGGCGGTCTGCCGGCGCTCGCCGTCGACGACGCGCCCGCCGACGGCGCCTCCGTCACGACGACGGACACCTCCGACCCCGCGGACGGTGCGCCCGCCGACAGCACGCCCGCCGACGGCACGTCCGCCGACAGCGCACCCACGGACAGCACGCCCGCCGACGGCGCGTCCACGGACGAGACGCCCACGGACGACACGGACGCGGCCCCCGTGGTCCCCGGCGACGACGCGGGCACGAGCCCGGTCGCCCCGGTCGACAGCAGCCCCACCAGCACGGACACCGACACGGACGTCGACACCGACGACGGCGCCGACCCCGGTCCCGCGCCGGCCACCACCATGCTGGCGGCCGCCGAGACCCCCGCGATCAGCATCCGCCTGCCGGACGGTTCCACGAGCGCCACGCTGCCGTCGGACGCGACGTCGTTCGACGTGGTCGTCGACGTGACGGGCTGCTACGACGACGGCTCGATCCGGATGTTCGCGTACGGCTACCCCTACACGTTCCGCCCGACCACCGACTACGGGCTCTGGGGCCGCGAGTGGTTCGCGATCCCCTACACCGACCCGGACCAGGACGGCCGCGGCAGCTACACGGTCACCTTCGACATGGTCGACGTCGACGGCGTCCCGCTGACGGGTCACTTCCAGCTCCTCACGGCGGCGTTCCAGGGCATGTCGTGCTTCGGCAGCGGCGGACAGTCCAACGTCCTGGACCTCACGGTGGCCACGGTCGTCGCGCCCTCGTGGCAGACCGCGATGCTCCCGGTGATGCGCGCCGGCGAGCCCGTCGAGGCTCTGCTGCTGGCCTCGGACGCCACCGCCTACGCCGTGACCGCCGGCGCGCTGCCGGACGGCGTCGAGCTGGACCCGGCCACGGGCGCCCTGAGCGGCACCCCCCGCGCGGCCGGCCCCTACTCCGTGACGATCACCGCGACGTCCGCCTCGGGCGGCTCGACGCCGGCGACGTTCACCGGCACGGTGGCCGCGGCGGAGCCGACGGCCGCCCCGGTCGTGTCGACGCCCTCCGTCCGGACGACCTCCGCCGTGGTGGCGTGGGGCTGGACGCCGGGCACCACCTGGCAGTACCGCACCGGCACGGGCGGCACGTGGTCGGCCTGGACGGCGACGTCCGAGCCGGGCGCGACCCTGACCGGCCTGAAGCCGGGCACGGCGTACACCGTCGAGGTGCGCGCGCTGGACGCCTCGGGCATCCGCCCGGTCTCCGCTGCGACCAGCGTGCCGTTCACCACCGCGGCCGCTCCCGTCCTGCCGGGCACGGCGGTGGCCATCGAGCTCGGCGCCTCGGTGGGCGACCCCGTCGCCGGCGCACCCGCCAGCGTCACCGCGACCGGCCTGCTGCCGGGGTCGTCCTGGACGATCGTGCTGCGCTCCACCCCGCAGGTGCTGGCCCGCGGCACGGCGCCCGGGTCGGGCGCCCTGCTGGAGCAGGTCGTCATCCCGGAGGGCCTGGAGCCGGGGTGGCACAGCCTGACCCTCACGGGCACGGCTCAGGACGGCTCGCCGCTGTCCCGGGTGCTGTGGTTCGAGGTCACCGCGACCGGCGTGCTCGCCGCGACGAGCGACGTCGAGCCGGTCGTGACCGCGCCGCAGTCCCCCGCCGTCGCGGCGCCGGCCGCCGTCGCAGCCCCGGCCGCGGCGCGTCCGGCACCCACCCGCGAGCTCGCCGCGACCGGTGCCGACTCCGCGGGCGTCGCCGCCCTCACGGCACTGGGCCTCATCGGCCTGGGCGCGGTGACGCTCACGGCCCGCAGGCGGTTCGCGACGCGCTGAGCACCGGGACGTCCCACCCTCCACGGTCCGGGGCCGGCGCACGTCGCGCCGGCCCCGGACGTGTCCCCGCCGACGGTCCGGCGGGCGGGGGCCGAGTCGCGGCCCGGGCCCGTGGCCGACGGACCCGGCCGACGAACGCGGCCCGTGAACCCGGCCCGTGAGTCCGGCCCGTGGACCCGGCCGGCCGCTGGGGCAGCGGACGTCAGCCCGGCCGCAGACCCGCCCGGTCCACGATGACCGCGAGCTGCGACCGCGTCGTCACCCCGAGCTTGGCCATCGCGCGGCTGAGGTGCGCCTTGACCGTCGAGTCCGAGCGGTAGGTCAGCTCGCCGATCGCCTGGTTCGACAGCCCGGCGGGCACGTACGCGGCGACCTCGAGCTCCGCCTCCGTCAGCACCTCCAGGGCGCGCTGCGCCTCCTCGCGCCGGCCGCGGTCGGGGTCGGCGGCGACGTGCCGCAGCAGCGACCCGGCGGCGGCGCGGCCGAGCGCGCCGTCCCCGTCGGCGACGCGGCGGACGGCCTCGGCGATCTGCGCCGGGTCGGCGTCCTTGGCCAGGAACCCCGAGGCGCCCGCACGGACCGCGGCGACCACCGTCTCGTCGGTGCCGAAGGACGTGAGCGCGATGACACCCGGCGGTGACGGCAGCTCGCGCAGGGCGGCCAGCGCGTCGAGGCCGGACATGCGCGGCATGTGCAGGTCGAGCAGCACGACGTCCGGGTGGTGGGCCTGCACCGCGGGGACGACCTCGTCGCCGTCGGCGGCCTGCGCGACGACCGTGAGGTCCTGCGCGGCCAGGATCGTCGTGAGCAGCGTGCGCACCAGCGCGTCGTCGTCGACGACGAGGACCCGGATCACACCGACGAGCGTAGGGCCTGGCCGTCGTCCGTCCGGGACTGCCAGGGCAGGCGCGCGTCGAGCACGTGCCAGCCCTGGTGCACGCCGGCCTGCACGGTGCCGCCGAGCAGCGCGGCCCGCTCCCGCATGCCGACCAGCCCGGAGCCGGTGCCCGGCGCGGCCGGCCGCACCCCGGGGACGACCGGGTTCGCCACGCGCAGGTGGACGCCCTCGGCGGGCGACGCGCGGACGGTCACCTCGACCGGGCGGCCCGGGGCGTGCTTGAGCGCGTTGGTCAGGCCCTCCTGCACGATGCGGAACGCCGCCCTGGTGAGGGCCGGCGAGGCGTCGCGGCCGTCGGTGACGAACACCGTGCTGGTGACCCACCGGCCCTGCCGCCGGGCGCCGTCGAGCAGCCCGGCGAGCTCGTCGAGCGTCGCGCCGGGCGCGTGCGGGTCGTCCCCCGTGCGGAGCGTGGAGATGAGGCCGCGCATCTCGGCGATCGCCTGCTGCGCGGAGGAGCGGACCTGCTGGGCGGCGGCCTGCACCTGCGCGTCGGTGGCGCCGCGCTGCACCTCGAGCGCGGAGGCCTGCAACGAGATGCGCGAGATGTGGTAGGCGACGGTGTCGTGGACCTCGCGGGCGATCAGCTCACGCTCCTCCTGGCGGGACATCCGGTCCCGCAGGGTGTCGGCCCGCGCCACCTGCCCCTCCATGTCCGCCACGGCGCGCTCGGCACGCGCCCGGGACGCGCGGACCAGCCCCGCGGCGACCGACGCGGACAGGCACAGCACGCCCACGACGACGATGCCGAGCGGGCTCGCGGTCGAGATCTGCCCCGTGACCTGGTCGGTCAGGCTCAGCACGCGGTGCTCCGGCGGCCGTGCGGCGTCCCGCCACAGCGCCGCCCCGCTCCCGGCGGCGACGGCCGCGGTGCACCACCAGGCGACCCGGCGGGACGCGGTCGCGAACACCCACGGCAGGGCGATCAGCGCGGTGACGGAGTCGAGCGGCAGCACCACGGGCAGCGCGGACGCGGCGAGCGTGAGGGGCACGGCGGCCGAACGGCGGGCCACCAGGAACCCCGCCCCGACCAGGCCGACGAGCATCGCCACGATGTCGAGCGCGATGCGCGGGTCGTCCGTCACCCGGGCGTTGCCGCTGAACGACGACGCGACCATCGCGCTGAACGCGGCGACGGTCACGGCACCGACCGTCCCGGCCCGCGACCACCACGGCCGACCCGGGCGCGGCGCGGCGGTGCGGGCCCCACCCGCGGGCGGGGCGCCGGGGAACCACGTCGCGGCGGCCGGGCCCGACGGCACGGCACCCGACGGCACGGCACCCGGCGACACGGCACCCGACGACACAGGGCGCTGCGGGCCGGGGACCAGGGACATGCCGCACAGGGTACGGACGACCGGGGACACCCCACGTCCGCCGACCGGGCGGTCCGACCGGGTCGGTGCTGCCCGATCGGGCACACCGGTCCTGCCCGGCCGGCCGACGCCGCGCCCCGGGCCGGTCCGGGAGCGTCGGTGCACGTCACGGCGGTGCCCGTCACCGCCGGTCCGCACCACCCGATCCGTCCGCGTCCGCGGCGCCCACGAGGAGCAGCACCATGTCCCAGGTCCCCCCGCCCGGCTCGTACCCCGTCCCCGGCGCGCCCACGCCGCCCCCGTCGGAGCCTCCGACGCGGAAGCGGTCGTGGTTCGCCCGTCACAAGGTGCTCACCACGCTCGGCGTGCTGGTCGTCGCCGTCGTCGCGATCGCGTCGGCCACGTCCGGAGGCTCCGACGCGCCCGACGCCTCCGCCCCGGCCGCCGGTGGCAGCACGGCCGGCGGCGGCGGCGACCCCGCGGCTCCCGCCGACGACCCGGCGGCCGACGACGCGGGCGACGACGCCGCCCCCGCCGCCGAGCAGCCCGCCGGGATCGGCACCCCGGTCCGCGACGGCAAGTTCGAGTTCACCGTCACCGGCGTCGAGCCCGGCGTCGCCCGCATCGGCGACGACATGCTCGGGCAGGACGCGCAGGGCCAGTTCGTGCTCGTCCACCTCACCGTGACGAACATCGGCGAGGAGGCCCAGTACTTCGACGGCTCCTCGCAGAAGGCGTTCGACGCCCAGGGCCGTGAGCTGTCCGCGGACGGCACCGCCGCGGTGTACCTCGGGGACGCGAACTCGTTCCTCAACCAGATCAACCCGGGCAACTCCGTGACGGGCACCGTCGTGTTCGACATCCCGGCCGACGCGGCGCTGACCCGGCTCGAGCTGCACGACTCGCCGTTCTCGGGCGGCGTGGAGGTGGCGCTCGGCTGAGTGCGCGGCGGCGGCCGGCCCCCGGACACGCTCTGCGGGGCAGGCCGCCGCTCTACGCTGGGCGCATGGCCACGATCAGGGACGTCGCCTCGGACGCCGGGGTCGCGCCGAGCACCGTGTCCTACGTCCTGTCGGGCCGCAAGAAGCTGCCGGACGCCACCGTGCAGCGCGTGCTGGAGAGCGTCGCGCGCCTCGGGTACCGGCCGTCACCGGCCGCGCGGGCGCTCGCGCTGGGCCGCACGAACATCCTCGGGATGCTCGCGTCGTACTCCCCGGCGACGCCGGAGCCGGACGTCGACGTGTTCATGCGGTTCGTCCGCGCCGCGATGTACACGGCGCAGCCGCGCGGCTACGACGTGCTCGTGATGGGCCGCGGCGACGACGAGCTGGCGGGCGACATGCTGGCCGACGCCCTCGTGGTCATGGACATCCGGCTGCACGACCGGCGGCTGCCGGTGCTGCGGGAGCGGGGGCTGCCGACGGTGCTGATCGGCTGGCCCGCGGACCCGGCGGGCATGAGCGCGGTCGACCTGGACTTCGCGGAGGCGGCCCGCGTGATGGTGCGCCACCTGGCGTCCCTGGGGCACCGCGAGGTCGCGGTGCTGGTGCACCCCGACGACAACGTGGACGAGCTGGCGTTCCGGTACCGGTACCGGACGGCGTTCGCGCAGACGTGCGCGGAGCTCGGCCTGCGAGGGGCCGTCGTGTCGTGCCTGCCCGGGCCGGGGGCGGCGGGCCGGTGGCTGGACGAGGTGCTGACCGAGCTCCCCGGCCTGACCGGCGTCCTGGTGCTGGGCCTCGCGTCGTTCGACGACCTGACGGCGGAGCTCGCGCGGCGCGGCCGCTCGGTGCCCGGCGACGTGTCCGTGCTGGCGCTGGCGCCGGCGGAGCAGTTCCTGCCGCTGCACCCGGGGACCACGCTCGTGGACCTGCCGGGCCGGGCGATGGTGTCCCGCGCGGTCGAGCGCGCGCTGGACGAGCTGGCGGGCGCCGCGGGCGGGGCGGTGGACCTGCTGCCGGCGGTCCTGCACGAGCACGGGTCGACGGGCCCCGCGGGCCGCGGCCTGCGCGCCTGACACGCGGCCCCGCCGCCCTCGGGGCCCGCCGAGGTCGTCAGTTGCGGCCGAGGTCGTCACGCCGAGCTGACGACCTCGGCCCGAGATGACGACCTCGCGCGAGCGTGTGGGGGCGCAGGGGCGGGGGGCGGCGGTGCGCGGGACGGCGGGCGGCGGGGCCTTCGGGCGGCGGGCGCGCTCCCACGGCGGTGTCAGGTCACGATCCGGTCACGATCGGTGAACCGGTTCACCTCACCCCCTTGATCCGCCGAGCGCGCCGAGGATACGGTGCCGCGCATCGGTGAACCGGTTCTCCACATGGGGTACCGCACCGCCGCTCATCAGAGAGGATGACCGTGAAGCAACGACGCTTGGCCTCTGCCGCCGCCCTCGCCCTCCCCCTCGCCCTGCTCGCGACCGCCTGTGGTTCCGGCGGTGGCGACGAGTCGGGGGGCGACCCCACGCAGCTGACGTTCTGGGACGGGTTCACGCAGTACAACACCGGCGGCTCGCCGTTCGAGGAGCTCATCGCGACCTGCGAGGACGAGACCGGCATCACCATCGAGCGCACCGTCAGCGACAACATCTACGACAAGTACACGCGTGCCGCCTCGACCGGTGACCTGCCCGACCTGCTCATCCTCGACAACCCGAACGTCGCGCAGTTCGCGGAGACCGGGATCCTCGCGGACAACGAGGCCGCCGGGATCGACACCAGCGAGATGCAGCCGAACATCGTGGCGTCCGGCATCTACGAGGGGAAGACGTACGGCGCCCCGTTCGGGTCCAACACCCTCGCGCTGTTCTACGACGTCGACGCGTTCGCGGAGGCCGGCCTCGAGCCGCCCACCGACTGGGACTCCCTGCGGTCCGCCGCGCAGGCGCTGACCGACCCGGCCACCGGGCGCTACGGCATCGCGTTCTCCGCCCGCCCCGACCAGGAGGGCACGTTCCAGTTCCTGCCGTTCTTCTGGGGCGCGGGCGCCGAGCTCACGGACGTCGACTCCCCCGAGGCCGTCGAGGCGCTGACGCTCTGGACGGACCTGGTGGCCGACGGGTACGCCTCCGGCGAGAACGTCACGCTCAACCAGCAGGAGATCCGCGACCAGTTCACCGCCGGCCACGCCGCGATGATGGTCAACGGCACCTGGCAGCTCAACACGCTCGACGACAGCGACGTGAACTACGCCGTCGTGCCGATCCCCGCCCCGGACGGCGGCGCCGCGCCGAGCCCGCTCGGCGGCGAGTTCATCAACGTCGTCCAGAACGAGGACCCGGCGATCGTGACCGCGGCCGGCGAGTTCGCGTCCTGCTTCACCTCGCGCGAGAACCTCGCGGGCTGGCTCGAGGGCCAGACGTACATCTCCCCGTACGCGGACCAGGCCGAGGAGCAGGCGGCGGACGACCCGCGGCTGGTGCCCTGGGTGGAGGCCGTCGGCGCGGCCCGCAGCCGCACCGAGGACCTCGGCTCGTCCTTCGCGTCCGTCGCGACCCGGCTCGGTGAGGCGCTCTCCGGAGCGGTGGCGGGTCAGACCGACCCGGCCACGGCCCTCGCCGACGCCGCGCAGTGAGCCCGGCGGACGGACGACCGTGACGCTGCCGGCCACCGCCCCGGCGCCCGCCGGCGCCGGCTCCCCCCACGCGGATGCGCGTGAGGCGAGCCGGCGCCGGGCGCGGCGCGCCTCCCGCCTCGCGGCCTTCGGGTTCATCGCGCCCGTGGTCGTGTTCATCGCGCTGTTCTTCGCGTACCCCATCGTCCGCACGCTCCAGCTCAGCCTGCAGGACTACACGTTCCAGTCGTACTTCACGGGCCAGGCCGACTTCGTCGGGTTCGCCAACTACGTGACGCTGGTGCAGGACCGGCTGTTCGCGCCGGTGGTCCGCAACACGGTGCTGTTCACCGTCGTGAGCCTGGTGTTCCAGTTCGTCATCGGGCTGGCGCTGGCGGTGTTCTTCCAGCGGACGTTCCCGCTGTCCGCGACGTTCCGCGCGCTCATCCTCATCCCGTGGCTGCTGCCGGTCGTCGTCTCGGCGACCACGTGGCGCTGGATGTTCTACAAGGACTACGGCATCGTCAACGCGCTGCTCGGGACGCACATCGGGTGGCTGTCGGACCCGCAGTGGTCGCTGTGGGCGGTCATCATCGCGAACATCTGGCTCGGGATCCCGTTCAACCTCGTGCTGCTGTACGGCGGCCTCCAGGGCATCCCCGGGACGCTGTACGAGGCCGCCGCTCTCGACGGGGCGGGCGCGTGGCGCCGGTTCCGGTCGATCACCTGGCCGCTGCTGCGCCCCGTCACCGCGGTGACGCTGCTGCTCGGCCTCGTCTACACGATCAAGGCGTTCGACGTGATCTGGGTGATCACCGAGGGCGGCCCGGTCGACAGCTCCCAGACCCTCGCGACCTGGTCGTACAAGCTCTCGTTCGAGGGCGGCACCGACCAGAGCCTGAGCATGGGCGCGACGGTGGCGTCGCTGCTGTTCGTGGTCGCCCTGGTGTTCGGGCTGCTGTACATCCGCACCCAGCGCAAGGAGGCCGCGGCATGACCCGCTCCCGGACCCGGTCCGCCGTCCGCGTCGCGATCGGCGCCGTGCTGTGCGGGGCGCTGCTGTTCCCGCTCTACTGGATGGTCGCGGTGTCGCTCACCCGCCCGCAGGATCTCATCCGCTCACCCCCGGCCCTGTTCCCGCTGGACCCCACGTTCGACGGCTACGCGCTCGCGATCGACCGGAACCTCAGCTCGATGGGCACCAGCATGGTGATCGCCCTCGGCACCGTGGCGATCACGCTGGTGATCGCGCTGCCGGCGGCGTACGGGATGAGCAAGCTGCGCGCGCCGGGCACCGGGGCCGTGATGTTCGCGTTCCTGCTCGCGCAGATGATCCCGAGCGTCGTCGTCGTGACCGCCCTGTTCGCGCTCTACAAGCAGCTCGGCCTGCTGGACTCCTACCCGGGGCTCATGCTCGCGAACGCGACGGCGTCCGTGCCGTTCGCGATCATCCTGCTGCAGGCGTTCATGCGGACCATCCCGGACGAGCTGCTCGAGGCCGCCCGCATCGACGGCGCCGGGCGCCTGCGGACCTTCGGGTCGATCGTCGTCCCCCTGAGCCGCAACGCCGTGGTGACCGCCGCGCTGTTCGCCTTCCTGTTCTCGTGGGGCGACTTCCTCAACGCCAAGACGCTGACGACGGGCAACAGCATCACGCCGATGACGCTGGCGCTGTTCCGGTTCGTCGGCGCGGAGGCCACCAACTGGAACGGCGTCATGGCCACCGCCGTGCTCGCCTCCGTCCCGGCCGCCGTCCTGCTCGTCGTCGCCCAGCGGTACGTCGCCGCCGGCGTCACGGCCGGCGCGGTCAAGGACTGACCCCACCCGACCCCACCCCACCTCGAACGACCCTGCGACATCGGAGATCCTGTGAGCTTCTTCCAGACCGACGGACACCACCTGCGCTGGACCGGCGACGGCGAGACCCTGCTCGTCGAGCCGTGGGGCGCGGACGCCGTGCGCGTGCGCGCCGTGCCGGCCGGTGACGTCCTCGACACGGCGTGGGCGCTGCTGCCCGCGCCCGCCACCCCGCCGCCCGCTGTCGAGGTCTCCCCGGACGGCGCCACCGCGCGGCTCGTCCAGGGCCGCCTGACCGTCGAGCTCGAGGCCGGGCAGGAGCACGACTGGCAGACCGGGTACTCCGTGTCCCGCTGCCGGCTGACGTTCCGCGACGCCTCGGGACGCGTGCTGCTGCGCGAGCTCGAGTCCGGGGGCGCCCTCAAGCAGAAGGCGCGCGACTACCGCGCGATCGTCGGCGGCGACCACCGGCTCACCGCGGCGTTCGAGTCCCCCGCGGACGAGCACTTGGCCGGCATGGGCCTCTACCAGCAGGACCTGGCCGACCTCAAGGGCAGCACCCTGGAGCTGGCGCACCGCAACTCCCAGGCGTCGGTGCCGTTCGTGCTGTCGAGCGCCGGCTACGGGATGCTCTGGCACAACCCCGCGATCGGCCGGGCGACGTTCGGGGTCAACCGCACCGAGTGGGTCGCGGAGTCCACCCGGCAGCTCGACTACTGGGTCACGGCCGGCGACACCCCCGCGCAGATCCTCGCGGCGTACGCCGACGCGACCGGCCACGTCCCGCCGATGCCCGAGCACGGCCTCGGGCTGTGGCAGAGCAAGCTCCGGTACGCCTCGCAGGAGGAGCTGCTGACGACGGCGCGCGAGTACCACCGCCGCGGGCTGCCGGTCGACGTGATCGTGGCTGACTTCTTCCACTGGCCGCACATGGGCGACTACCGGTTCGAGGAGGAGTTCTGGCCGGACCCCGCCGCGATGGTCGCGGAGCTGCGGGAGCTGGGCATGGAGCTCATGGTGTCCGTCTGGCCGCAGGTGTCGGTCGAGTCGGAGAACTTCGACCGGCTGCGGCGGGACAACCACCTGGTGCGCACCGACCGGGGGCTCGAGGTCCAGATGTCGTTCGAGGGCCCGAGCATGTTCGTGGACGTCACCCACCCCGGCGCCCGCGAGACGCTGTGGGACCTGTGCCGGCGGAACTACCACGACCACGGCGTCCGGCTGTTCTGGCTGGACGAGGCCGAGCCGGAGTACGGGCGCTACGACCTGGACAACTACCGCTACCACGCCGGCCCGGGCGCGCAGGTCACCAACCTGTACCCGCAGCACTTCTCGCGGGCGTTCCACGACGGGCAGACCGCCGCCGGCCAGGGCGACGTGGTCAACCTGGTGCGGTGCGCGTGGGCGGGCAGCCAGCGGTACGGCGCGCTCGTGTGGTCCGGGGACATCTCCTCCACGTGGGAGGCGCTGCGCCGGCAGGTCGTCGCCGGGGTGCACATGGGCGTCGCCGGCATCCCGTGGTTCACCACCGACATCGGCGGGTTCCACGGCGGCGACGTCACCGACCCGGGGTTCCACGAGCTGCTGGTCCGGTGGTTCCAGGTCGGCACGTTCAGCCCGGTGCTGCGGATGCACGGCGACCGCCGGCCCGGCCAGGAGGTGACCGCCGCGGACGGCTCCCGGCGGTCCCCCACGGGTGCCGGCAACGAGCTGTGGAGCTTCGGCGAGGAGGTGTACGGCGTGCTGTCCGGCTACCTGCGGCTGCGGGAGGCGATGCGGCCGCTGCTGCGCCGGCTCATGGCCGAGGCGCACGAGCACGGGCAGCCGGTGGTCCGCGGGCTGTTCCACGAGTTCCCGGACGACGCGCGCGCGTGGTCCGTCCCCGACCAGTACCTGCTGGGCGCGGACCTGCTGGTGGCGCCGGTCATGGAGGCCGGCGTCGATGCCCGCGAGGTCTACCTGCCGCACGGCGCGACGTGGACGGACCTGTGGTCCGGCGCCGAGCACGCCGGGGGCACGACCGTGCGCGTCGACGCCCCGCGGCACGTCATCCCGCTGTTCGGGCGGGACGGCGCGGGGGCGGACCTGCGGGCGGTGCTCGCGGAGCTGGACTGACCGGCAGCACCGCGACGGGCGCCGGACGAGGGAGCTCTCCCCCGTCCGGCGCCCACTCCATTCGCAAGAGTTGTTGCGCAAGAGTTGTTGCGCGTCGTAGGGTCGTCCCGTGGAACCGACCCCGCCGACCGCCGCGCCGCCCGTCCCGGCGCGCGCCGCCGCCCAGCACATCTCCGACCCCGCCCGGATGCGCGCCCTCGCGCACCCCGTGCGCCTGGACCTGCTGAGCCACCTCGACGACGTCGGCGAGGCCACCGCGACCGAGTGCGCCGACCACCTCGGGCAGACCGTCGCGAACTGCTCGTTCCACCTGCGCACCCTCGCGAAGGCGGGGCTGGTGGAGCCGGCACCGCGACGGGGCCGCGAGCGGCCGTGGCGGGCCGTCGCCCGCGAGCGGTCCTTCGCCAGCGACGCCACCGACGCGGCGGGCCTGCAGGCCGTCGCCGAGCTCGGCGAGGTGCAGGTCCGCCGGGAGGCCGAGCGGTTCATCGCCCACCTGCGCCAGTCCGCCACCGCGGCGCAGCAGGACCCCGACCTCGTCCGGCTGACCCAGGTGTCGCAGGCGGCGTTCTGGGCCACCCGCGACGAGGCGACCGCGCTGCTCGCGGAGCTCACCGCGCTGACGGAGCGCTTCGCGGGCCGCGCCGCGGACCCGGCGCTCCGTCCGGCCGGCGCCCGGCTGATGCGGCTGTTCACGACCGCCAACCCCGACCTCGCCCACGCACCTGCGCCGGCACCCGCGCCGGCGTCCACGACCGCGCCGCAGGAGGACTGAGATGACCACCGTGACGTTCGACGTGACCTACGGGCTGCGCCCCGTGCGGCTGCGGCTGCCCTACCTGTCGGTGCGCCGGCTGCGGGACGGCGGACCGACGCCGCGCGACCCCGGCGCCCGCGCGGCGAGGTCCGCCCGGGCGGACCGCCTGGCCGACCGCGTGGGTGCCGGCCGCGAGGCCGCGCTGCGCCGCGTGCTGACGGAGCGCGCCGGCGCGGGCTGGTGACCCGCGCCGGCCGCGCCCCGGGTCGGCTCAGGCCGCTGAACCGTCCGCGGCGTCGTACCGGGCGGTGACCGCCAGCTCGATCCCCCGCAGCTCGGCGAGCCCCTTGAGCCGGCCGATCAGCGAGTACCCCGGGTTCGTGGCCCGCCGGACGTCGTCCAGCAGCTCGTGCCCGTGGTCGGGGCGCATGGGGATGCGGGGCCCGCCCTCGGCGGCCCGGCGGCGCTGCTCCGCGACCAGCGCGTCGACGACCGCGACCATGTCGGCGTCGCCCGCGATGTGCGGCGCCTCGACGAAGCTGCTGCCGTCCGCGTCGAGGCGGACCGACCGCAGGTGCGCGAAGTAGATGCTCCGCGCGAACCGGCGGGTCATGGCGACGACGTCGTTCCCGCGGCCCGAGCCGTACGAGCCGATGCACATCGTGAGGCCGTTCGCCTCGGAGGGCGCCGCGTCGAGCACCGCCTGCGCGTCCTCGGCGGTCGAGACGACGCGCGGCAGGCCGAACAGCGGGCGCGGCGGGTCGTCCGGGTGGATGGCGAGGCGGACTCCGACCTCCTGCGCCGTCGGCACGACCTCCCGGAGGAAGTGGGCCAGGTTGCCCCGCAGGGTGGCGGCGTCGACGTCGCGGTACGCGTCGAGCGCGGCCCGGAACTCCGGCAGGTCGTACCCCTCCTCCGCACCGGGCAGCCCCGCGATGATCGTGCGGGTCAGCGTGGCGCGGGCGTCGGCGTCCATCCCGGCGAGCAGCGCCGTCGCGCGCGCCACCTCGTCGGGGGTGTACGACTCCTCGGCCCCCGGCCGCTCCAGCAGGAACAGGTCGAACGCCGCCGCCGCCGCGATGTCGAACCGCAGGGTCCGCCCGCCGTTCGCGAGCGGGAACCGCAGGTCCGTGCGGGTCCAGTCCAGGACGGGCATGAAGTTGTAGCAGACGACGTCGAGCCCGCACGCCGCGAGGTTCCGCAGCGTCGCGCGGTAGCTCTCGATCGCCGCGTCGCGCAGCGGGCCGCCGCGCTTGACGTCCTCGTGCACGGGGACGCTCTCGACGACCGACCAGGTGAGGCCGGCCCGCTCGATCTCGGCCTGCCGGGCCTGGATCGCGTCGACGGGCCAGACCTCGCCGTTCGGTATCTCGTGCAGCGCCGTGACGATGCCGGTGGCGTCGGTCTGCCGGATCTCGGCGAGGGTGATCGGGTCGCGCGGGCCGAACCAGCGCCAGGTGTGCTCCACGGGTGCTCCTGCTCTGTGTGCTGTGCGTGCTGCGGGCCGGGCCGGGTCAGCCGCGCCAGCGGCGGCGCAGCAGGTGGGCGGCGGCCTTGGGCCGGCGGTCCCGCGTGAAGACGCCCTTCTTGTTGCCGTCGACCCGCACGATCGAGGTGGAGCTGGTCGCGAAGTCCGCGAAGTTCCACACGTGCTCGCCGATGACCGCGGGGACCGAGTCGAAGACCCGGTGGTTCATGTCGAGGTACTCGACCTGGTACTCCTCCGACCACGGGGTCGGCACCACGGTGTGCAGGCCCGCGACGGTGTCGGCCCCGTACTCCGTGATGATGATCGGCTTGCCCTCCGTCGCCCAGGCCTCGAGCTCGCGGCGCCACGCGTCCTCGGCCGGCGCGAGGTCACCGGTGTTCTCGTACCAGCCGTAGTAGCGGTTGAGCATGAGGACGTCGGCGTACTGCGAGACCAGGCACGCGCCGTGGGGCGACAGGCCGACGTTCACGAACCCGACGGGGCGCGTCGGGTCGAGCTCGCGCGTGAGGGTGAACAGCGGCTCGAAGTACGCGCGCGCCTCCTCGGTGTGCGACTCCGGCTCGTTGGCGATGGACCACAGCACGACGCACGGGTGGTTCTTGTCCCGGGCGACGAGCTCGCGGATGGCCTGCCGGTGCGCCTCCTGGGTGCGGCCGTCGATCGTCTCCGCGGAGAACGTCGTCCACCCCTGGTTGCCGAAGATGCCGCCGCCGAGGCCCATGTTGAGGCCGACGGCCGCGGTCTCGTCGATCACGACCACGCCGGTGCGGTCGGCGTAGTCGTAGACCTCCTCCGCGTACGGGTAGTGGGAGGTGCGGAACGAGTTCGCGCCGATCCAGTCCATGAGCGCGAAGTCGTGCACGAGCATCACGTCGTCGTGGCCCTTGCCGCGCACCGCGACGTCCTCGTGCTTGCCGAAGCCGCGGAACCGGAACGGCTCGTCGTTGATGAGCAGCCGGGTGCCGTCGACGCGCACGGTGCGGATGCCGACCGTCTGCTCGTAGACGTCCAGCAGCTCCCCCGCCCCGTCGAGCAGCTCGACGTGCGCGGTGTACAGGTACGCGGCCCCCGGCTGCCACAGGTGGGCGTCCGGCACCTCGACCCGCCCGGAGGCCCCGGTCGCCCGCCCGACCTCGGCGCCGGCCTCGTCGACCAGCCGCACCCGCACCGTGTGCGGCGCGTCCCCGACGGTCACCACGTCGTAGTCGACGAGCCCCGTCGCGCCGTCCCGCCCGGTGCGCACCGTGACGTCGTCCACCGCGGTGGCGGGCGTCCGGTGCAGCCACACGGTGCGGTGCAACCCGGCGTAGTTGTAGAAGTCGTGGAAGTAGAGCTGCCGCGGGCCGTGCGGCGTGTCGCGCACGTGGCCCGGCGGGATCGTCTGGAACGACAGCCGGTTGTCCACCGCGACGGTCACCCGGAGCTCCTGCCCGGCGACTGCGATCGCGGTGAGGTCGGCCTCGAACGGCGTGTAGCCGCCCACGTGCTCCGCGACCAGGAGGTCCCCGACCCAGACGCTCGCCGCGTGGGTCGCGGCGCCGAACCGCAGCAGCACGCGCGACCCGTCCCAGCCGGCCGGGACCCGCACCGTCGTCTGGTACCAGACCTCGCCGACGTGGTCGCGGACGGCCGGGTCCGCCAGGACGTCGTTGAAGCTCGCCGGCACCGGCATCCAGCCGGCGTCCGGCAGCTCCCGGGCGAACCACCGGGAGTCCCGCCCCTCGCCGGCGGGGTCGGTCCGGAACCGCCAGAGGCCGTCCAGGCTCTTGCGCTCGCGGGTGGCGGTGTCGGAGGGGCGCAGCATCGGGTCTCCTCGCTCGGGGATGCGGGTGGGGCTCGGGTCGTCGGGTCGGGTGGTCGCGGGGTCGCGGCGGGGTGCGCCGCCGCCGTCAGCGGGCGGCGACGGCCTGCTCGTGCCGGGCGGCGCGCCGCTCGGCCTGCCGGTCGGGGTCGGGCACGGGCGACGCCAGCAGCAGCCGCCGGGTGTACGGGTGCGCGGGCTCGGTGGTGACCGCGAGCGCCGGCCCGGTCTCGACGATCTCGCCCTGGTACATGACCGCGACGCGGTGGCTGACGTGCCGCACCACGTCGAGGTCGTGCGACACGAACAGGTACGAGACCTGCGTGTCCGCCTGGATCTCCAGCAGCAGGTCCAGCACGCGCGCCTGCGTCGACAGGTCGAGCGCGCTGACGGGCTCGTCGCACACGATCAGCCGGGGCCGCAGCGCCAGGGCCCGCGCGATGGCGATGCGCTGGCGCTGACCGCCGGAGAACTCGCGCGGCAGGCGCCCCATCGCGTCCTGCGGCAGGTGCACGCGGTCCAGGAGCTCGCGCACCCGCTGCCGGGCCTCGGAGCCGCCGACGCGCTGCACCTGCAGCGGCTCGGCGAGGATCTGGCCGATCGTCAGCGACGGGTTCAGCGAGGTGTACGGGTCCTGGAACACGACCTGGAGGTCCCGGCTGAGCGCCTTGCGGTCCTGGCGGGTGGCGTGCGTGATGTCCTGGCCCTGGAACTCGATGCGGCCCGCGGTCACGGGCGCGAGCCCGAGCACGGCCCGGCCGAGCGTGGTCTTGCCGGACCCGGACTCGCCGACCAGGCCGAGCGTCTCCCCCTCGCCGATCTCGATCGAGACGCCGTGCAGCGCCCGGAAGGGCCGGCTGCGCCAGCGGCGGCGCCCGTACTCGACGACGACGTCGGTCGCGGTGAGCAGCGGGCCGGTCACCGGGTCACCGCCGCGTCTCCGGTCGCCAGCAGCGGCGTCATGGGTTCCTTCCCTTCGAGCGTGGCGGACAGCAGCATCCGCGTGTAGGGGTGCGCGGGGGCCCGCAGGATGTCGCGCACGGGGCCCTCCTCGACGATCCGCCCGGACTGCATGACCGCGACCCGGTCGCACAGGTCGGCCACCACGCCGAAGTTGTGGGTGACGAGCACGATGCCCACGCCCAGGCGCTGCTGGAGGTCCCGCAGCAGGTCCAGCACCTCGGCCTGCACGGTCACGTCCAGGGCGGTCGTGGGCTCGTCCGCGATGATGAGGTCCGGCTCGCAGGAGATGGCCCCCGCGATCAGCACCCGCTGCGCCATGCCGCCCGAGATCTCGTGCGGGTAGGCCGCGAACGTGCGCTCCGGGTCCGCGATGCCGACGCTCGCGAGCAGGTCCAGGGCGCGCGCCCGCGCCTCCTGCCGCGAGAGGCCGAGCACCTTCACCAGCGGCCGCGTGAGCTGGGCGCCGACCGTGAACGCCGGGTCCAGGTTGCTCATGGGCTCCTGCGGGATGTAGGAGATCCGCCGGCCCCGCAGCGGGCGGACCCGCCCCTGGTCGACCTGCCGCGCGCCGGCCGGCACGAGCGCCGTCCCGTCGAACAGGATCGAGCCGCCGGTGATGACGGCGTTGCCGGGCAGCAGGCCGAGGACGGCGAACGCGGTCTGCGTCTTGCCCGATCCGGACTCCCCGACGATCCCGAGCACCTCGTTGCGGTCCACGTGCAGGGTGACGCCGTCGACGACGAGCTTCACCGAGCCGTCCGCCTGCGGGTACCCGAGCCGCAGGTCCCGCACGGACAGCAGGTGGGCGTCGTCACCGGCGACCGGCTCCGCGGCACCCGCCGCCGCGGCGGCCGCGGCCTCGAGGGTCCGCCGGTCGCGGCGCCGCACGGTGACCTTCTCGAGGTCCTCGAGGGAGTCGCGCACCGCGTTGCCGAGCAGCACGAACGTCGCGATGGTCACGGCGATGGCCAGCGACGGCCACAGCAGGTTGAGCGGCTGGCGGTAGATGGACCGGAAGCCGTCGTTGACCATGACGCCCCAGGTCGGCGTGTTCGGGTCGCCGAGGCCCAGGAACTCCAGGGACGACTGGATCGCGATGGCCACGCCCGCGACGCCCGCCGTCTGGATGATGATCGGCGCCCGCACCACCGACAGGATGTGGCGGCCGACGATGCGGGCGTCCGACAGCCCCGCGACCCGGGCGGCGTCGACGTACAGCTCGCCGCGCACCGCCTGCACCGTCGTGCGGGTCAGCCGGAAGTACCCGGGGCTGAGCAGCACGCCGAACACGATCATCGTGATCCACGTCGACGGCCCGACGGCGCTGCGCACCGCGAGCAGGACGATCATCGCCGGCAGGGCGAGCAGGATGTTCGCGACCCAGCTCGACGCCGAGTCGAAGAGCTTCCCGTAGTACCCGGCCAGCAGGCCGGCGGGCACGCCGATGACCACCGCGACACCTGCCGCGAGCGCGGCGGACAGCAGCGTCAGGCGGGTGCCGTGCACGAGGCGCGCGAAGATGTCACGGCCCGCGCTGTCCGTGCCGAGCAGGTGCTCCCCGCCGGGGGGCAGCAGCACGCTGCCGAGGTCCGAGCGGCCGGGGTCCTGGCCCGCGATGAGCGGGGCGAACAGCGCCACGAGCACGAGCAGCGCGAGCACCACCAGGCTGGCGAGCCCCATCGGGTTCTTCAGCAGCCGGCCGGTGGCCGACGAGCGGGTGGGGGCCGCGAGGGCCTGGGGCTGGGCGGTCACCTCGGTCACGACACACGCACCTTGGGGTTGAGCCATCCGTTGAGGATGTCCACGAGCAGGTTCACCACGATGACGATGAGCACCGTGTAGACGACGACCCCCATCACCACGGGCAGGTCGGCGCGCGCCGTCGCGTTGACGGCGAGCGAGCCCATGCCGGGGATGGCGAACAGGGACTCGATGATGACGACGCCGCCGAGCAGGGAGATGAACTGCAGCGACAGCACCGTCAGGCCCGCGGGCGCCGCCGAGCGAAGCACGTGCCGGAACAGCACCTCCCGCTCGCTGATCCCCCGCGAGCGCAGCGTGCGCACGTAGTCGAGCTCGAGCTGCTTGATGAACGCGCTGCGGATCTGCTGGGCGGTGCCGCCGACGCCGTTCACCACGAGCGCGAGCACCGGCAGCGTCAGCGACGTGATCCACACGCCGAGCCGTGCGCCGGGCGAGATCGCGGAGATCGCCGGGAACCAGCCCGCGTTGATGGCGAGGGTCAGCACCAGGACGATGCCGATGATGAAGCCGGGGACCGCGTTGCCGACGACGGCGGCGACCTGCACGACCCGGTCCACCCAGCCGCGGCGGACCGCGGCGACCATCCCGAGCACGGTCGCGACGAGGGCGATCAGCAGGATCGACGTGATGACCATCGCGAACGTCACGGGCAGCCGGCCGAGGATCGAGCCGACGACCGGCTCGTTGGTGAACCAGGACCGGCCGAAGTCGCCCTGCGCGGCGTGGGCGAACCAGTCGCCCAGGCGGGTCAGCAGCGGCTGGTCGAGGCCGAGCGCGACCTCCTTGGCGGCGACGGCCTCGTCGGTGGCCTGGTCGCCCAGGATGTTGCGGGCGATGCTGCCGGAGGACGAGTAGAGCAGGACGAAGGTCAGCACGGTGACGCACAGCAGCACGGCGATGCCGGCGCCGAGGCGTCGCAGGACCAGGGAGATCATGGCGGGCTCCGGGTGCGGGTGCGGGGCCGGGGTGCGCCGCGGGACGGCGCACCCCGGCGTGGCTCAGGAGGCGGGCGTGTAGTTGTAGATCGACGGCACGGCCATCTGGATCTGCGCCTCGACCTGCACCTTGTCCGCGTCGTAGAAGTACAGCTGGCTCGGGCGGTACCACGGCACGAACCACGCGTTCTCGGTGATGTACCGGTTGAGGTCCTGCGCGGCGGAGTCCGCGTCGTCACCGCCCGCGTTGATCGCCTCGGCCGCCGCGTCGATCTCCGGCGTCGTGGTGGCGAACGGGTTGTACGCCGCGCCGGTCGCGAGCAGCTGCGTGTAGGCGACCGACGTCGGGCCCTGGAACAGGTTGAACACCGCCATCGGGTACTTGCCGGCCCGCAGCACGTCCAGGTACTCCTGCTGCGTCACCGCGGTGGTCTCCACCGTGATGCCCACGTCGCCGAGCTGCTGCACGACGAACGCCGTGAGGGTCTCGAAGTTCGGGGCGAGCAGCGGCATCGTGATGGTCAGGCCGTCCGCGTAGCCGGCCTCGGCGAGCAGCTCGCGGGCCTTGTCCGGGTCGTACGCGTAGTAGTCGTCGAGCTCGGGCAGGTACGCGGAGCTGTCCGGGCCGAACACCTGGCTCGTCACCTCGCCGAACCCGCCGGCGACCTGGTCGAGCAGCGACTGCCGGTCGAACGCGTAGTTGATCGCCTGGCGGACGCGCACGTCCGCCAGCGCCGGGTTCAGCACGCCCTCACGGTCGAACAGCATCATCCCGGACCAGTCGGTGGGGTACTCGAGCAGCGTGTAGCCCGACTGCTCCCCCTGGTCGTACGTGGTGGCGTCCAGCAGCACCGCGTCCACCTCGCCGGCCGAGACGGCGTTCGCCCGGGCCGCCGAGTCGACGAGCACGCGCAGGGTGATCTGGTCCCACTTCTGCAGGTCGGCGCCCCAGTAGCCGTCGCGGGCGGTCATGACGTACTGCGAGCCGGGGATCGACTGGCCGCCGTCCATGACGTAGGGGCCCGTGCCGACCGGCAGCGTGTCCATGTCGTCGGTCCCGAGCGCCTCGGGGCTGCCCATGAGGCCGAGCGCCTGGCTGAGGAAGTACTCGAAGGAGGCGTCCGGGCGGGACAGCGTGAACTCGACGGTGTCCTCGTCGACCGCCACGACCTCCTCGAGGGAGGCCGCCTGGTTGGCCTGCGGGCCGTTGTCCTCCCGGAAGTGCGTGATGTTCGCGACCACCGCGTCGGCGTCGAACGCCGCGCCGTCGGAGAACGTCACGTCCGTGCGCAGGTCCATCGTGAGCACCGTGCGCGCGTCGTCGGTCCACTCCCACTGCGTGGCGAGCATCGGGGAGAGCGTGCCGTCGGGCTCGCGCAGGATCAGCGAGTCGTAGACCGCCTGGTAGGGCTGCAGCGCGTGGCCGACGTGGGCCTGCGCCGGGTCCCAGGAGGTCGGCTCCCCGAGGATCCCCAGGGTGAGCGTCGCCCCGCCGGCGGAGTCCCCGCCGGCGGAGCCGTTGTCGTCCGATCCGGCGCTGCAGGCGGCCAGCGCCAGCGCCGCGGTGGCGGCGAGCGCGGCTGCCGCCGTGGTACGAGACTTCATCGTCTGGTTCCTCTGTCTCGGCTGCGGCGGCGGTCGTTGCCGCGCAGCGACGGGTTCACGTGCCCGGCACCGCTGCCCGTCGGCGTCCTGGCAGGCCCACCTTCACAGCGCCGACGGGCGCGGTGCAATCGGTTGCCATCAGTTGCCCCTCGCGCCCCGGGCGGGACGCAGCGTCGCCCCCAGGTCGACGAGCACGGTCGCGAAGCCGGCCGACCGCACGGCGTCGTAGACCTCGCGGCGCAGGGGCTCGGCGGCCAGCGCGACCACGTCGTCCCCGGGGACGAGCAGCCGCGCCGCCCGGCCGTCCGCGCGCACGCGCATGCCCGGCAGACCGAGGCGTCTCAGCTCGGACTCGGCCGCCTCCACCTGCGAGGACGCGTCCCCGGGGTCGACGACGACCGGCACCGCCCCGACGCCGGAACCTGCCCCACCCCCACCGCTCGCACCCGCCACGCAGCCCCGCCGTCCCGTCCCCTCGTCGACCGGCCGGAACTGGACGGTCGCCCGACCGTCCAGTGCGCACGGCGCGCGGTGCAAGCGGTTGCCACCGTTTGCCGTGGGGCGTCCTGCGCGACGCGCGGGCTCGTATGCTCGCGCTGTGAGCGACGACGCCGGGGTCCGCCGCAGGCCGGCCGCACCCACGATCTACGACGTCGCCCGCGCGTGCGGGGTCGCGCCGTCCACGGTGTCCCGGGCGTTCTCCCGGCCCGGCCGCGTCAACGCCGACACCGCCCGCCGCATCCACGAGGCCGCCGAGCGCCTGGGCTACCGCACCAACCCGCTCGCCCGCGCCCTGCCCACGGGGCGGACGTCGCTGCTGGCGGTCGTGGTGTCGGACGTGACCAACCCGTTCTTCTTCGACATCCTGCGCGGCGCCGAGGCGGTCGCCGTCAAGGCCGGGTACACCCTGCTCGTCGCGGACGTGCACGAGTCCGGCGAGGCCGAGCGCAACGCCGTCGACCGCACGGTGCCGCTCGTCGAGGGCGTCGCGCTCGCGACGGCGCGGATGTCGCACTCGGCCATCCGCGTGGGCGCCCGGGAACGCCCGACGGTCGTGCTGAACCGCGTGCTGCCGGACATCCCCAGCATCGTCACCGACAACGCCGACGGCGCCCGCCAGCTCGTCCGGCACCTCGTCTCCCTGGGGCACACGTCCCTCACGTACGTCGGCGGGCCAGAGGCCTCGTGGGCCAACGGGATGCGCTGGCGCGCGGTGCTCGAGACCGCCACGGACGCCGGGGTCCGCGTGCGGCAGGCCGGGGCGTTCCCCCCGACGCAGGCCGGCGGGCTCGCCGCCGCGCAGGTGGTCGCCGCGGAGGACGCGACAGCGGCGATCGCCTACAACGACCTCATGGCGATCGGGCTGATGCGCGGGCTGACGCGGCTCGGGCTCGACGTGCCCGGCGACCGGTCCGTGACCGGGTTCGACAACATCTTCGGGTCGGACTTCTGCACCCCGCCGCTGACGACCGTGGCCGCGCCGCTGCGGCAGCTCGGGGCGCTCGCCGTCCAGACGCTGCTCGACGCGCTCGGTGCGGACGCCCGGACGCGGCCGGGTGGCGGTGCGCCGACGACGCCGGTCGTGCTGCCGGTGCAGCTCATCGTGCGGGACTCGACCTCCGCCCCGCGCTGACCGCGGGGTCGACTCCGGCCGACACCGCGCCGACACCGCGCCGACCCCGGCCGACGCCGCGCCGCGGGCGCGTCAGCGCGTGCCGGACGTCCGGCCGGCCGGCACCGCCAGGGCCCGCGCGCGCTCCGCGACGGCCTCCACCGCACCGCGGTCGTCGGCGAGCGCGCCGTCGACCTCCGCCAGCAGCGCCCGCGCCGCGTCGTGCCAGCCGCCGGTGCGGGCCGCGGCCACCACGCGGTCCGCGGCCACGTCGGCCACCGGCGCGTCGGTGGTGCGCAGGTACCGCAGCCACGCGGCGACCGCCTGCAGCGCGCCCGCCCCCTCGCGGCCGGCCGCGCGCTCCACCACCAGCGTCGCCCCGAACCGGGCCGGGATCTTCTGCGACCCGTCCGCGGCGATCTGGTCGAGACGGTGCACGATCGCCGGGTTGCCGAACCGCTCCAGCAGCCGGTCGGTGTAGGCCGCGACCTCGGCGGGCGGGAAGTCCAGGTGCCGTGCGGCGTCGGACCACCACCGCCGGACGTCGTCCACCAGCGCGTCGTCCGCGACGGCCTCGGCGACCGTCGTGTGCCCCCGGACCAGGCCGGCGTACGCGAGCAGGCTGTGCGCACCGTTCAGCAGGCGCAGCTTGCGGGTCTCGAAGCGCTCGACGTCCGGCGTCACGAGCGCTCCCGCGGCCTCCCAGGCGGGTCGCTCCCGCGTCAGGGCCGCGTCCAGCACCCACTCCGCGTACGGCTCGGTGACGACGACCGCCGGGTCGTCCACCCCGGTCAGCGCGCGCAGGCGCTCGACGTCCGCGGGCGTCGGGCGGGGCGTGATCCGGTCGACCATCGTGCCGACGAACGTCACGTGCTCGCGGGCCCACGCGTGCAGACCCGGGTCGACCTGCTCGGCGATCCCGAGCACGGCGGCCGCGACGGCAGCGCCGTTGCCGGGCAGGTTGTCGCACGACACCACGTCGAGCCGCCCGGCGTCCGCGGCGCGCCGGGCGGCCAGGCCCGCGACGACCCGGCCGGCCGCCGTCACCGGCGCCCCCGCACCCGACCGGAGGGCCGCGACGTCCGCCCCGACCGCCGGGTCCCCGGGCACCGGGCGGCCGTCGGCGCCGAGCCGGTACCCGGCCTCGGTGACCGTGCAGGTGAGCAGCGTGACCGCCGGGTCCGCGAGGTAGGCGGCCCACGCCTGCGCGTCGCCGGCCACGTGGGCGCGCACCACGGACTCCACGAGCTCCACGTCGTCCCGCTGCCCGCGCGCGACCAGGGTGTAGACGCCGTCCTGGGCGGCCAGCACCGGCGCGGCGCCCTCCCCCATCCCGCTGAACGCGGCGATCCCCCACCCCGCGCCGTCGGGTGCGCGGTGGGTGTACCAGGCCTGGTGGGCGCGGAAGAAGTTGCCGAGGCCGAGGTGGACGTGACGCACCGGCGGCGCCGGACGGCGCCGGACGGGACGGCTCACAGGCCGAACACCTCACGGGGCCGGCCGACCACGAGGTCCACCGCGGTGTCGACGGCCTCGTCCAGCTCCAGGCGGTGCTCCGCGACGAGCCGCGCGAGGTGGCCCGCGTCGATCCGGCGGCTCATGTCGTGCCGCGCCGGGATGGAGCAGAACGCCCGCGTGTCGTCGACGAAGCCCGCCGTCTTCCGGAAGCCGGCGGTCTCCGTGACCGCGTCGCGCCACCGGCGGATCGCGTCGGGCGCGTCGTAGAACCACCAGGGCGCCCCGGCGTACACCGACGGGTAGAAGCCGGCGAGCGGCGCGACGTCGCGCGCGTACGTCGCCTCGTCGAGCGAGAACAGCACGACCGTGAACCCGGGATCGGTCCCGAACCGCTCGAGCAGCGGCGCCAGCGCGTCGGTGAACTCGGCCGCCGCCGGCACGTCGTGCCCCGTGTCCGGGCCGAAGCGCCGCGTCGTCGGCGGGTGGTGCCCGCGGCGCACCCCCGTGTGCAGCGTCATGGTCAGCCCGTCGTCGGCCGACATGCGCGCCATCTCCAGCAGCATGTGCCCGCGCAGCGCGGCGGCCGCGGCGGGCGTCGCGGTGCCGGCGACCGCGTCGCGGTAGACCCGCGCGGCCTCCTCGTCCCCGAGCGGGTACGCGCGCACGTCCGCGTGGCTGTGGTCGGCCGACAGCGCGCCGTGCGCGCGGAAGACCTCGCGGCGGCGCTCCATCGCGGCCACCCAGCCGGGCCAGGTCCGCGTGTCGACGTCCGCCACCGCGCCGAGCCCCGCCACCGCGTCCGCCCAGCCGGGCGCGGCGGGCTCGAGGTAGCGGTCGGGGCGGAACGTCGGGACGACGCGCCCGTCCCACGCGGGGTCCGCCGCGAGCGCCGCGTGCGCCGCGAGGTCGTCGGCGGGGTCGTCGGTCGTCGCGAGCAGCTCGATGCCGAACCGCCGGAACAGCGCGCGCGGCCGGAACTCCGGGCGGGCCAGGGCGGCCTGGACGCCGTCGAACAGGTCGTCGGCGGACGCGCGGGAGGGGCGCCGGTCGAGGCCGAACACCTCCGTGAGGACGTAGGTGGTCCAGTACGCGACCGGCGTGCCGCGGAAGACGTCCCAGTGCTCGCAGAGCAGGCGCCACGCCGCGCGCGCCTCCGCCTCGTCCAGGTCGTCCCGGCCGACGCCGAGCCGGTCCAGCGGCACGCCGGCGGCGTGCAGCAGCCGCGTGACGTAGTGGTCCTTGGACACCAGCAGCGAGGTCGCGTCGCGGAACGGCCGGTCCTCCAGGAGCAGCGCGGCGTCGACGTGCCCGTGCGGGGACAGCACCGGCAGGTCCCGCACCGCCGCGTGGATCTCCCGGGCGATCGCGCGGACCTCCGGCGCCGACGGGAGGAGGCGGTCCTCGTGCAGGTGGACCCGGGTGGCGACGCTGCTCATGCCTGGCATGCTCCCCGCCCCGGCGGCGGCGGGACAACCGGTTGCCACGACTTGCGGCGGGACCGGCTCAGCGCGGTCGCGGCCCGCTCTGCGCCTCCTCCAGCCACACCGCCGGGTCCGGGGACCCGCACAGCGCGGAGCCGCTGACCACCCAGGTCGCGCCGTGGGCGGCGCAGTCGCGGGCGCGGTCGAGCGTGACGCCGCCGTCGACCCCGAGCGCCGCACGCCCGGCCAGCGCGTCCAGCCGCGGCAGCGTCGCCGGCTCGAACGCCGCGCCGGCCCGGCCGGGCACGATCGACATCACGAGCACCGCGACGTCGTCGGGGAGCCCGTCGACCACCGCGGGCGGGGTGCCGGGCGCCACGGCCACGCCGGGCCGGCGGCCGCGCCGGCGCACCCGCTCCACGGCCTCCTGCCAGCCCCGCGCCTCGGCGTGCACGACGACCGTGTCGCAGACCTCCGCCCAGTCGTCGACGTGCGCGAGCGGGTCCGTGACCATGAGGTGGGCCTCGCCGGGCAGCCCGGTGCGGCGCATCAGGCGCGCCGCGGTCGCGACGTCGAACCCGCCGGGCGCGGCGAGCACGCCGTCGGAGGCGTCCCAGTGCCACCGTCGCAGGCCGGCGGCCGCGAGCCGGCCGGCCTCGGTGTCGAGCCGGTCGCGCGGGGTGGACCAGAGCGACGCGGCGACCAGCAGGGTCACCGCGTCAGGCCCCGCGCCACCGGCGGCAGCGCGAGCAGCGCCTCGGCGAGCGCGCGATCCGTGACGAGCTCCGTGCACAGCCCCGCGCGCACGATCGCCGCCACGGCCCGCGCCTTGCGCGCCCCGCCCGCGGCCGCGACGATCCGCGGCACGGCGCGCATCTGCTCGTAGGCGATGGTGACGCAGCGGTCCTGGAACCCGGGGGCCACGAGGTGGCCGTCGTCGGAGACCAGCAGCGAGGCGACCTCGGCGCGCACGCCGGCCTCGAGCAGCGCCTGCCGCTCGTCCTCCCCGATGGTGCGCAGGAGCTGGGAGTCGGGCGGGTCCCAGGACCCGACGGACACGACGGCGGTGGTCACGGAGCCGAACATCTGCAGGGCCGCGGCGACGTCCGGCTGCCGGCGCAGCGCGGCCGCGGTGCGGGCGTCGTCCACGACCAGGGGCGCGAAGATCGGCCGCGCCACGCCGCCGGAGCGCAGGGCGACGCGGCGGACGATCTCGACCGGTGACTCGGCGAGGTCCGTGCCGATGGCGCCGGTGAGCTGCACGACGTCCACACGCGGCAGCGGCGGCAGGGCCGCGCTCATGGCGGTCAGCGTGCGGCCCCACGCCAGGCCGAGGACCTCGCCGGGACGGAGCGTCGCGCTGAGCACCTGCGCGGCGGCCTCGCCCACCTGGCGCCGCACGGCGTCGGCGTCGCCGCCGGACTCCACGACCGTGACCTCCGCCAGACCCAGGTGCTCGCGCAGCCGCGCCGCGAGCGCGGGGTCGCGCAGACCGTCGGCGTGGACCGTGATGGTCACGACGCCCTCGGCCCTGGCCTGCTCGAGCAGGCGCGCGACCTTGAAGCGCGACAGGCCCATCTCCTGGGCGATCTGCACCTTGGACACGTCGTCCACGTAGTAGCGGCGCGCGGCCAGGACCATCAGGCCGCGCTCGTCCGGCGAGCTCCCCCGCGCGTCTGCCTCCTCGCTCATGTGAGCACTGTAGCGCGCTCGAACGTATCCAAACCGTGATCTGGAACCGGGTTGCCAGGATCGACGACCGCACCGTACGGTCGTCGCAGATGAGCACCACTCAGTGCTCAGATGAGCAAACTGCAAGGAGGCAGTCCATGGTCAGGCGACGCCGGATCCCGGAGGAGCTCGGCATCGGTGTGGTGATCGTGCTCGTCGCCGCGATCTTCAGCCTGATGTCGCCGACGTTCCGCACGTTCGACAACGCGAACCTGCTGCTGCTCAACGGCACGGTGATCGCGTTCCTCGCGATGGGGCAGGCGTTCGTGCTGCTCACCGGCGGCATCGACCTGTCGACGGGCTCGAACATCGCGCTCACCGGCATGGTCGCGGCGCTCCTCATGCGCTCGGGGCTGCCGTGGTGGCTCGCCGCGCTCGCCGCGCTGGCCGTGGGCGCGCTGGTCGGCACCATCAACGGCGCGCTGATCCACTACCTGCGCCTGCCACCGTTCATCGTCACGTTCGCCGCCTTCGGCGTCGCCGCGAGCATCCCCCTGATCCTCACCGGCGCCAGCTCCGTCAACGTCGCCGACCCGATGTTCGCGGTGATCGGCCGCGGGTCGCTGTTCGGCGTGCCGATGCCCGTCGTGCTCGTCGCGGTGTTCGCCGTCGTGCTGACCGTGCTGCTCAAGCTCACCCCCACCGGCGTGCGGATCTACGCGGTCGGCGGCAACCGCGAGACCTCCCGGCTGTCGGGCATCCCCATCGGCCGCGTCACGATGCTGGTCTACGCGCTGTCCGGCCTGTGCGCCGGCATGGGCGGCCTCATCGTCACCTCCCGCCTCATGGTCGGCTACCCGTCCGCGGGCTCCGGCAACGAGCTGTTCTACTCGATCGCGGCCGCCGTCGTCGGCGGGGTCAGCCTGTTCGGCGGCATCGGCACCCTGCCCGGGGCCCTGCTCGGCGCGGTGCTGATCGCGACCGTCTCCAACGGCATGAACGTCGTCGGCGTCCAGTCGTACTGGCAGCCGCTCGTCATCGGCCTGATCATCCTCGGCGGCGTCATCGTCGACACCTACCGCCGCCAGTCCTCGCTCACCGCGCTGATCCGGGCCCACCTCCCCGGACGCAGCGGCACCGACGGCACCGACGGGCCCGGGAGCACCGCCCCGGCAGCCCCGGCCGCCGTCCCCTCCGGCGCCGCACCGGCCGCACCGCCGGGCACCGCGGCCCCCTGACCACCCCGACCGCAGCCAACCCCGTCCACCAGGAGAAGAAGCGATGAAGCTCCGTGCCCCCGTCCTCGCCGCCGGCCTCTGCGCCGCCGGCCTCACCCTCGCGGCGTGCAGCGCCGTCGACACCGGCACCGGGTCCTCCGGCGGCGGGACCGACGACGGCTCGGGCTCGTCCGCCGCCTCGTCCGGGATCCCCCGCCCCGACTCGTGCGACGACGACACCCCCTACGTCGCGGTCGCGCTGCCGAACCTCACCAACCCGTACTACGTCGCCATGAAGCAGGGCTTCGAGGACGCGGGAGAGGCCAACGGGTTCGACGTCGAGGTGCAGATCGCCGACGACGACGACGCCAACCAGCTCGCGCAGGTCCAGGCGATGCTCCAGAAGCAGCCGTGCGCCCTCGCGCTCAACGCGGTGAAGTCGGAGCCCGGCGCCGCGATCGTCAAGGCCGCGAACGACGCCGGCGTGCCGGTGTTCACGGTGAACGTCGGCATCGACCCCGACGCCCTCGAGTCGCAGGGCGCGAGCATCGTGCAGTACCTCGGCGCGGACAACGTCGCCGGCGGCCAGCAGACCGCCGAGCAGGTGCTCACCGACCTGGGCGCCGACGCCGAGCTGACCATCGGGTTCGTCACCGAGCCGGACGAGACGCCCACCCAGATGCGCGACCAGGGCTTCGAGGACGAGATCGCGTCGAACCCGAACGCGGAGGTCGTCGCCCGCGTGGACGGCAACGTCAAGCCCGACGACAGCCTGCGCGCCACCACGGAGATGCTGTCCGGCAACCCGGGCATCAACGTCATCTTCGCCTCCACCGGGCCCGCCGCGTACGGCGCGCTCCAGGCGCTCGGCGCCGGCAGCGACGTGAAGGTCTACGGGTTCTGCGCAGCCGAGGTCACGCTCACCGAGCAGTACCCCGCGTGCGTCGCCCAAGAGCCGAACGTGTACGGCACCGAGGTCGTCGAGCAGATCCGCGCGTGGGCCGACGGCGCCACCCCGGAGCCCGAGATCCTCAAGCCGCTCAAGCTGTTCACGGTCGGCGAGACCCCCGGACCGGGCGAGGTCGGCTGACATGACGACGTCGACCGGGACGCCGGCTGGGCTGAGCGTCCGAGGGATCACCAAGACGTACTCGGGTGTGTCGGTGCTGCACGGCGTCTCGGTCGACGTCCGGCCGGGCGACGTCGTCGGGCTCGTCGGCCACAACGGCGCGGGCAAGTCCACGCTGCTGCGCACCGTCTCCGGGGCCACCGCCCCGGACGGCGGGCGCATCGTGGTGGACGGGCGCCCCGCGGCGATCGACTCGCCCGCGGCCGCCATCGCCGCGGGCATCGCGACCGTCTACCAGGAGCTGGCGCTGCTGCCGAACCTCACGGTGGCGCAGAACGTCTTCCTCGGGCAGGAGCGGTCCCGCGCGGGCCTGCTGCGCCGGGAGGAGATGCGCGCGGCGGCCCGCGAGCTCGTCGCGTCGTTCGGGATCGAGGTGGACGTCGACCGCAGGCTCGGCGACTACCCCGTCGCCACCCGGCAGATGCTCGAGATCGCGGTCGCCACCCACCGCGACGCCCGGTACCTGCTGCTGGACGAGCCGACCACCAGCCTCGAGGGCGGTCAGGTCGAGCGGCTGCTCGACGTCGTCCGCTCGCTGGCCGCCGACCGCGGCCTGGGCATCGTGTTCGTCGACCACAAGCTCGACGAGCTCTACGCGGTGTGCAACCGCGTCGTGGCGCTCGTCGACGGGCGGGTGCGCATCGACGCGCACGTCGACGAGGTCGGCCGGCACGACGTGGTCGCGGCCATCGCGGGGGACGAGGCCGCCGAGCACGCGTCCCCCGTCGGCGCCCCGGCCCCCGCCGGAGCGGCCGCCCCCGGCGAGAGGTCCGCCCTCGCGCACGGGGCCGCCGGCGTCGCGCCCGCGCGCGCCGTCCCCGACACCCGGGCGTGGTTCCCTGACGCCACGCCCGGGCCCCTCCTGGAGGTCCGCGACCTGCGCGCCCCCGGCGTCGCCGGCGTGACCCTCACCGCCGAGCCCGGCCGCGTGCTCGGCCTGTACGGGCTCGTGGGGGCCGGGCGGACCGAGCTGCTGCGCGCGCTCGTCGGCCTGGCGCCCGTGTCCGGCGGCTCGATCACCCTCGACGGCCGCCCGTACCGCCCCGGCAACCCCGCCCACGCGCAGCGGGAGGGCGTGGTGTACGTGACCGAGGAGCGCAAGAGCGACGGCATCGTGCCGGGCCTCGACTCCCCGATGAACGTCGCGCTGCCCGTCCTGCGCCGCTACCGCCGCGCCGGGCTGCTGGACACCCGCCGCATGCTGCGGGACGCGGACGACCTGCTGGGCAGCCTGCGGGTGCGTGGGGACCGCCACGGTCCGGTGGTCAGCCTGTCCGGCGGCAACCAGCAGAAGGTGCTGCTGGCCCGCGCGATCGCCCAGCGCCCCCGCGTCCTGCTGCTCGACGAGCCCACGAAGGGCGTCGACCTGGGGGTCAAGGCCGAGATCCACCGCATCGTCCGCTCGCTCGCGCACGACGCGGGGCTGACGGTGCTGCTCGTCTCCTCCGAGGAGGACGAGGTGTGCGACGTCGCCGACGACATCGTCGTCGTCTCGCACGGCCGCAGCACCGGCGGGCGGGTCCCCGCCGAGCACCGCACGCCGCAGGCCCTGCGGCACGCCGCCTGGGACGCCGCGTGACCCGCGCCCGCCCCGACCGCCCCACACCCCCGGAGGACAGCACGATGACGACAGCCGCCGACAGCCTCGAGACCGCCCGCGCGATCGTGCGGCGTGAGGGCCGGGGCGTGGCCGACGTCGCCGACCAGCTCGACGCGACGTTCGTGACGGCCGTCGAGATGATCGGCCGGGTCACGGGCAAGGTCTTCGTCACCGGCTCGGGGACGTCCGGGGCGGTCGCACGCCGCATGGCGCACCTGCTGTCGGTCTGCGGCACGCCGTCGCTGTTCCTGCCGGGGATGGACGCCCTGCACGGCACGATGGGTGCCGTGGTGCGCGGCGACCTCCTGATCACCATCTCCCGCGGCGGCGAGTCCGACGAGCTCAACGACCTGTCCCGGCGCGTGCAGCAGCGCGACGTCCCCGTCATCGCGCTCACCGCCGTGCCCGGGTCGTCGCTCGGGCGGCTCGCGGACCTGACCGTGGTGGTGGACCCCGGGCCGGACGTCGACCCCGGGGGCGTCATCGCGATGGGGTCCACGCTGGCGACCGCCGTGTGGGGCGACGCGCTCGCCGCGGTGCTCATGCAGCAGCGGGGCTACGGCTGGGAGCAGGTGCTCTCCACGCACCCCGCCGGCGCCGTCGGCCGCCTCGAGACCCTGCCCCCGGCGCTGCCGGCGCTCGGGACCCCCGCGGCGACCGCCGCCGCGCCGGCCCCCGGGGCCGTGCAGCCGTGACGGGCGTCGTCGCGGGGGTCGACTCCTCGACCCAGTCCTGCACCGTCGAGCTGCGCGACGCGGACGACGGGCGGCTGCTGGGCACGGGGCGCAGCCCGCACCCGCCGACGTCGCCGCCGGTCAGCGAGCAGCACCCGGACGCGTGGTGGCGGGCGCTGGAGCAGGCGCTCGCCGCCGCCCTGGCCGCCGCGGGGCTCGCGGCGCGGGACGTCGATGCGGTCTCCGTGGCGGCGCAGTGCCACGGCCTCGTCATGCTGGGCGCCGACGGCCGCGTGCTGCGCCCGGCGAAGCTCTGGAACGACACCACGTCCAGCCCGCAGGCCGCGGCGCTGGTGCGCGAGCTCGGCGCGGCGCGCTGGGCCGACGCCGTCGGGTCCGTGCCGACCGCGGCGTTCACGATCACCAAGCTCGCGTGGGTCGCCGAGCACGAGCCGCGGCACCTCGACGCGCTGCGCTCCGTGCTGCTGCCCCACGACTACCTGACCCGCCGCCTGACGGGCCGGGCGACCACCGACCGCTCCGAGGCGTCGGGCACCGGCTACTACGCCGCGCACACGGGCCGGTACCTCGTCGACCACCTGCGGCGCTGGGTCCGCGACGACCTGCCGTGGCCGGAGCTGCTCCCAGAGGTGCTCGCGCCGTCCGAGGCCGCCGGCACGGCGAGCACCGCGGACGCCCGCCGGCTCGGCCTGCGGCCCGACGTGGTGGTCGGCGCCGGCGCGGGCGACCAGCACGCGGGCGCGCTCGGCACCGGGCTCGCCCCGCACCAGGTCCTCTACAGCCTCGGCACGTCCGGGGTCGTCATGACGACCTCCCCCACCCCGGTGCACGACCCGTCGGCGTGGGTCGACGGCGTGGCCGACGCCGCGGGCGGGTGGCTGCCGCTCGTCTGCACCCTCAACTGCACCAAGGTCACCGACACGATGGCGCGGCTGCTCGGCGTGGACCACGCGGGGCTCTCGGCGCTCGCGCTCGCCGCCCCCGCCCGCGCGGACCGGCCGCTGCTGGCCGCGTTCCTGGACGGCGAGCGCTCCCCGGACCGCCCCGCCGCGCGCGGGCTGCTCGCCGGGCTGCGCTCGGACAGCACCCGCGAGGAGCTGGCGCTCGCGGCCGTCGAGGGCGTCGTGCTGGGGCTCGTGCGCGGGCACGAGGCGATCCGCGCGGCCGGAGCCACCGCCGACGGACCCGTCGTCGTGGCCGGCGGCGGCGCGCGGTCGGCCGCGTACCGGCAGGTGCTCGCCGACACGCTCGGCACCCCGGTCGAGACCCGCGCGGTCGACGAGGCCACCGCCCGCGGAGCCGCCGTCCAGGCCGCCGCCGTGCTCGCGGGCGCGGACGTGCGGGACGTGCGGGACGCGTGGGCGCCCGCGACCACCGGTGTCGTCGAGCCGCGGCGTGCCCCCGACCCCGAGGTCGCGCGCCGCTACCGGGCGCTGGCCGACACGCGCCAGCCGGACGAGCCGCAGCCCGGGGGCACGTCGCCCACCGGGGACCCGAGCGAGGAGTGAGCATGCTGCTGTACCTGGACGCCGCGGACACCACCGCCCTGGAGCCGCTGCTCGCGACCGGCCTGTTCCGGGGCGTCACCACCAACCCGCTCATCCTGCAGCGCGGCGGCGTCCGGCTGTCCGGCGTGCCGGAGCTGGTGGGCTGGCTGCTCGGCCACGGCAGCCGCGAGGTGTTCGTGCAGACCACGGCGCACGACGTGGACGCCGTGGTCCGCGAGGGCCACGAGCTGCGCGCGCTGTCCGACCGCCTCGTCGTGAAGGTGCCCGCGACGAGCGAGGGCCTGGCGGCGACCCGCCGGCTCGCGGACGACGGGGTGCCCGTCCTCGTCACCGCCGTGTACCACCCCCGCCAGGCGGTGCTCGCAGCCGCCGCGGGCGCCCGGTGGATCGCGCCCTACCTGGGCCGCATGACCGAGTCCGGCCGCGACGGGCACGCGCTGGTGGCGCAGATGGTCCGGGTGCTCGCGGGCACGGGCACGGGCACCCTCGTCGCGAGCGTCCGGACGCCGGACGACGTCGTCACGCTCGCCGAGGCGGGGGCGGACGCCGTCACCCTGGCGCCGGACGTCGCGCGCGGGCTGTTCGCGGAGCCGCTGACCGACGCGGCTGTCGCCCAGTTCGACGCCGCGGCCGCCGCGCTCGCCTGAACCCCGGGCGGGGGGCGCCGGGCCGGACCGGCCGGCCGGGCGCCCCCGCGCTCAGCCCTCCCCGAACACCGCCGCGAGCCCGTCCCAGGCCGACGCCCGCGCGTACACCGGCACGACGTCCCGCGGCACCTCCCGGGTGACGACCTCGCCGTCGCCGTGCGGCACCCCGGCGGCGGGCTCCCCGGTCCACACGTCGACCCAGTCGCCCGCCGGCAGGTAGGTGTCCCACGTGGTGGCTCCGGGCTCCGTGACGGGGTGCACCAGCAGGTCGTCGCCCAGCAGGAACTCCCCGGGCCGCTCCCACACGGCCGCGTCGTGCGGGTGGTCGACGAACAGGCCGCGCATCAGGGGCGCGCCGGTCGCGATGGCCGCCCGGGCGCCCGCGGCCAGGTACGGGACCAGCCGCTCGCGCAGCAGCGCGTAGCGCCGGAACACGGCGACCACCGTGGGGTCGTCGTTGACCTCGGCCACGAACCACGGCGTGCGGTCCCGCAGCGGGAGCCGGTGGTGGTTGAACTCCGAGTGGTACTGCATGACCGGGCAGAACGTCGCCGCGGCGACCGCCCGGACGTACAGCTCGGCGTCGGGCACGGGCCCCGAGAACCCGGCGAGGTCCCAGCCCCAGTAGACGATGCCGGACGCCGACGCGGTGATGCCCGCGGTCATCGACCAGCGGAACGCCTCCCACGTGGAGTTCTCGTCGCCCGCCCAGTGCAGGCCGTGCGCCTGCGAGCCGGTGAACCCGGCGCGGGAGAACGTCACCGGCGCCTTGCCGGCGGACCGCAGCAGGTCCCCGAACGCGCGGGCGTAGTGCACCGGGTTGAGGTTGTTGCCCTCGTCGCCGCGGCGGCCGTCGGCGTACCGCAGGTCGTCGCCCCACGCGTGCTCGCCGCCGTCGGTCTTGAAGCCGTCGACGTCGTAGTCCTCCACCAGGTAGCGCCGTCGCTCGGTCCACCACGCGCGGCCCTCGGGCGTGGACAGGTCGGCCATCAGCGCCTGCGGGAACCACCAGCCGCGGTTGTGGTACGGCGTGCCGTCGGCCTCCCGGACCGCGTGCCCGGCGGCCACCATCGCGCGGCCGTCGGCGAGCACCTGCGCGTCGTGCGGGACGTCCGGGCCCAGGTCGTGCTCCGTCTTGAGCAGCGGGATCTGCCAGAGCACGACCTTGGTGCCGCGGGCGTGCAGCTCGTCGACCATCGCGCGCGGGTCCGGCCAGGCGCCGTCCGGCGGGTAGGTGAAGTCGGCCGCGCGGTGCGGTGCGCCGTCCGGGTGCACGTCGTACCGGGCGTCGCGGAAGATCGTGATGCCCTCCTCGTCCGACCACGCCTCGATGACGACGACGCCGACGGGGATGCCCAGGTCGCGGTGGGCGTCCATGCGGTCCATGACGATCGCCTGGGTGTTCCACTCGTTGCCGGACGCCCACAGGCGCAGCACCCAGTCCGGGAGCTCCTCGGCGCGGCCGACCTCGTCGCCGAACGCCCGCAGCACCTGCGCCGGGGTGCCGTCGTAGACCGCGACGTCGAGCGCCGCGTCCGGCCCGACCAGCGCCTCCACCACCAGCTCGTCGGGTGTGGACGCCCCGACGTCGAACCAGGTGCGCCGGGAGGTGCGGACGTGGAACCCCCAGCCGTCGCCGCCCACGACGTGCGCGAACGGCATGGGCAGGTAGGTGCGGCCGGTCGCGCCCTGCGACTTGTACTGCTCGAACACCACGGCGTCCAGGCGGCGGCCGCGCTGGTCGACGGCGTCGAACCGCTCGCCGAACCCGACGACGTGCTCGGACGGGGCGAGCCGGAACGCGAACCGCACCCGGCGCGCGCCGTCGAGGTCGCGCCACACCCGCACCGACCCGGGCACGACGCGCGGGTGCGCTGCGGCCGGGACGCCGCCGACCGTGACGGGGGCGTCCGGGGCGTCGGCCCACGCGCCCGCGGAGACCTCTGACCACGGCGTCGCGACGATGTCGTCCGCGGCCGCGTCGGCGCCCGCCACCACGAACCGGTACCGGTACCGCACCCCCGCCGCGAGCGCCGGGGCGGTCACGTGCCAGGCGCCGTCGGCGGCGAGCTGGCCCGCCTGCGCGGCCGCGAGGTGCCCGTCCCCGCCCGCGAGCGCCGCGGCGTCGGCGGGCGAGACGGACCCGGGCTCGCACGGCAGCACAGCGACCTCGTCGCCCGCGGCCCACTCGCAGACCACGGACGCGCCCGCGGGCAGGCCGGTCGCGACGACGCCGAGCGCGGGCCGGTCACCGGCGCCGGGGTGCACGGGGAGACGCTGGTCGGCGGACGCGGCGTACGGGTGGCCGATGCCGGCGGGGCGGTGGGCGAGCACAGGGCGGTGGGCGAGCACGGGCCGCGCGGGGGCCGCTGCCTCGGTGCGGGCGGCGGCGCGGTCGTCGGTCGAGGTCATCGGGAAGCCTCCGGGGCGTCGTCGGTGCCGGACTGGTCGGGCCGGCCGAGCAGGCCGAGCTCGTCGGCGAGGATCAGGTACATGCCGTGCGACCACAGCAGCGGCTGCGCGACGGTCCCCCAGCGGTCCACCCACTCGTCGCGGGAACCGGGGTGCAGCAGGTGGTCGGGCACCTGCTCGGGCATCTCCCCCGTCGCCGGGTCGGCGTGCGCCGCGATCCAGCGCAGGTGCGCCCACGCGGCGTCGGTGCGGCCGGCGGCGGCGTGGTTCCAGCCGAGCAGGGCGGACAGCAGCAGCCACTGGCCGCCGCCGTAGAACACGTCGGCGCGGAACCGGTGCACCCCGCCGTCGACGTCGAGGTCCCGGGCGACGGCGTCCAGCGTCGCCTCCGCGACGGGCGAGCCGACGGGCACCAGGCCGAACGGCACGACGCAGGACGCGAGCGAGGCGTCCACGGCGTCCGAGCCGCACCACTTCGCGAGGTGCGGCGCGTCCGGGTCGGCGGCGCGCCCGGCCGTGACGCCGGTGGTCGCGACCAGCGCGGCGGCAGCCTCGGCGGCCTCACGGGCGCGGGCGGACCTGCCGGCGTCCAGCAGCGGGGCGCCGTCGTCGCCCGTCGCCCCCGCCGCGGCGAGCAGGCCGGCGCGGACGGCGGCGAGCGTCGACGGGTGCCGCTGCTCGACGTGCTCCTCCCACCAGTCGTAGCAGGGCCGGTCCCACGTGGCGCACAGGTAGTCGACGGCCACCGCCACGGCCTCGCGGTACGGCTCGAGGGGCCGGTCGTGCCGGGCGGCGTGCGTGACGAGCTGCCACAGCCACATGCCGTACCCGTCGGTCTGGAAGTCCCACCACGGGTCCTGGCCGTCGGAGCCGTCCAGCCGGAACCGCGTCGGCAGCAGGTCGGTCAGCGGGACCTCCTCGCCGGCGTCGCGGCGGGCGAGCACGTCCGCGACCTGCGCGCGGCGGCCGGTCAGCACCCCGGCGGCCCAGGCGTGGAACCGGTCGACGCCGGCCACGTCGCCGTACCGGGACATGCCCTCGGCCGTGAACGAGCCGTCCCGCAGCCACGCGTACCCGCGGTAGGCGCTGAACGTGGGCGACGCCGGGTAGGCGCCGCCGGCGTCCTGGTGCCGGGCGATCACCTCGGCGGAGGTGCGGACGAGCGCGCGCAGGCGCTCCGTCGACGGGGTGGACGACGCGGTGGCCGGCCGGGCGGTGAGGGTCATGGAACGGTCCCGGGGGTGGTGCGGATGGAGAGGGGGCGGGGCCCGCCCGCCGCGCGCCGGCAGGGCGGCGGGCGGCGGGCGGGCGGCGCGTCAGCCGAGCAGCGCGTCGACGCGCGAGGCGGCGTCGGCGAGCGCCTGCTCGACGGTCTTGCGGCCGGCGGCGGCGTTCGAGAGCTCCTCGTTCACCGCGTCCTGCATCTCCTGCTGCGAGGCGATGACCGGCGGCAGCGCGACGGTGTCGAGCGCGTCGAGGACGGCCTGGCGGTTGGCCGGCGGCGTCTGCTCCAGGTACGGGGCGAGCGCGTCGGCGTCGTCCACCGGCGGCAGCTCCCACGAGGACGCCACGCGGGTGTCGACCGCGGTCGAGGACGCCGTGAGGAACTGCGCGAAGTCCTGCGCGGCCTCCTTGACCTCCGACGACGCCGCGACGGCGACGCCGTTCGTGAACAGCGCGGACGCGTGGGTGGTCTCACCCGGCTCGACGACGATGTCCCAGTCCAGCCCGTCGACCTCCGCGAGGCCGCCGAACATCCAGATGCCCGAGTGCCACATCGCGAGCTTGCCGGCCTTGAACAGGTCGGTGTCGAAGTCCGGCGTCCCCGCGCCGTCGGCCTCCGTCGGCATGACGGTGCCGGGCTTGGACACGAGCCACTGCGCCGCGCGCAGGCCCTCGGGGCTGTCGAACGCCGTGGCGGAGCCGTCCTCGGTGAAGAACTCCCCGCCCGCCTGGGCCAGCGCCTTGTAGAACTCGTGGAACGACACCGGCTGGTAGTCGCCCCACACCCCGGCGCCCGTGTCGGTGAGCGCGGTGGCGGCGGCCTGCTCGTCCTCCCACGTCCAGTCGGCGGTCGGGTAGTCCAGGCCGGCGGCGTCGAACAGGCCCTTGTTGTAGAACAGCACGACGTTCGAGTACGACGACGGTAGGCCGTACTGCGTGCCGTCGAGCTGGAACGACTCGAGCAGGCTGCCCTGGTACGGGGCGGTGTCGACGTCCTCCAGCGGCGCGAGGCTGCCGGCCTCGGCGTACGACACGAAGTTCTCGTAGTTGAGGTCGACGACGTCCGCGACGGTCTGCCCCGCGAACGCGGTCTGCAGCTTCGTGAAGTAGTCGGCGTACGGGAGGGTCTCGACCTGGACGTCGACGTCCGGGTGCTCCTCCTCGTAGGCGGCGACGATCGCGTCGAGGTCCTCCTCGTGGCCGTCGTTCGACGTGAAGTTCATGTAGCGGACGACCGTCTGCCCGTCGGTCGCGGCGCCGCCCGAGGTGGCGGAGCCCTGTGCGCACCCGGCCATCACCACCGCCCCGGCGAGGGCGAGCGGGACGAGCGCGACCTTGCGCCCGGAGATGCTGGAGGCCATGGGAGCCTCTCCTTCCAGTGGGGGTGTGGGTGGTGCTTACTTGAGGCCGGTGTGTGCCATGCCGGCGATGATGTGGCGCTGGGCCACGAGGTAGACGAGGGCGATCGGCAGGATCGAGACCACGGACCCGGCCATGACGACGTCCCACTGGGTGGTGAACTGCCCCTGGAGGGTCGCCAGGCCGAGCGGCAGCGTCATGAGCTCCGGGGAGCGGATGACGACGAGCGGCCAGAGGAACGAGTTCCACGAGCCCATGAACGCGAACACCGCGAGCGTCGCGAGGGCCGGCCGCACCAGCGGCAGGACGACGGTGCCGAAGATGCGCAGGTGCCCCGCGCCGTCGAGCGTCGCGGCCTCGTCGAGCTCCCGCGGAACGCCCTCGACGGCCTGCCGCAGCAGGAAGATGCCGAACGCCGACGCGATCGTCGGGGCGAGCAGCGCGAAGTACGTGTCGTTGAGCCGCAGCCGCGTCATCTGGATGAACAGCGGGACGACGAGCACCTGCAGCGGGATCATCAGCGTCGCGAGGTAGGCGGCGAACACCACCGGCTTCGCCCGGAACTCCATCCGCCCGAACGCGTACGCCGCCATCGACGCGGTCACGAGCTGCAGGACGGTCGAGACGATCGCGACGAGGAACGAGTTCGCGACGATCCGCCAGATCGGCAGGGACTCCCCGAGCGTGCGGTACGCGTCGAGCGTCGGGTCCTCGACCAGCAGCGACGGGCCGCCGGACAGCGAGCCGCTCGGGGTGATCGACGTGACCACGGTCCACAGGAACGGGAACAGCATCACCCCGGCGCCGACGGCGACGGACAGGTACAGGCCGACGCGGCCGAGCGCGTGGCGGGCGCCGCGGCGCGGGCGTCGGGCGGGTGCCGGACCGGCGGCGGGTGCCGCGGGGGCGGGCGGCGCGGCGGGGGCGAGCGTGTCAGGCATGGGTCACCCACTTCCGCTGGCCGCGCATCTGCACGGCGGTGACGAGGAGGATCAGGACGAAGAGGATCCAGGAGAGCGCGGACGCCTCCCCGGCCCGGCCGTACCGGAACGTCAGGTCGTAGATCTGCCCGACGACGACCTGGCTGGCGCCGGACGGCCCCCCGCCGGTCATGACGAACACCTGGTCGAACACCTGGAACCCGTTGATGAGCGAGATGACGACCACGAAGAACGTCGACGGGGACAGCAGCGGGAACGTGATCCGCCAGAACCGCTGCCACGCGCTCGCTCCGTCGACCCGCGCGGCCTCCAGCACGTCGCCGGGGATCGCCTGGAGCCCCGCCAGCAGGATGACCATGACGAAGCCGAGGTCCTTCCACGCGGACGCCAGGACCACCGAGGGCATCGCCCACTGCGGGTCCGTCCACCACCCCGGCGGCGCGAGCTCGGTGCCGAGCACGCCGTTCACCGCGTCGAGCACGGGCGCCAGGAGCTGGTTCACCAGGCCGTTCGACGGGTTGAGCAGCCACTGCCACACCAGCGCGACGACGACCCACGACGTCACGACGGGCAGGAAGTACGCGGCCCGGAAGAACGCCCGGCCCCGCATCGCCCGGTTGAGCAGCACCGCCAGCCCCAGGCCGCCGGCGTACACCAGCGGCAGGTACCCGACGATGTACCCGAGCGTGTGGCCCAGCACCTTCCACGTGGTCGGCGACGTCAGCAGCTCCGTGTAGTTGCCCAGCCCCACCCACTCCATCGGGGAGATGAGGTTCCAGGAGTGCAGGCTCACCCACAGCGACGACACCATGGGCGCGAGCGTGAACACCGCGAGCGGCACGGCGCTGGGCAGCAGGAAGAACAGCACCCACGCGCGGTTCCGCCACCGGCGGCTGCGGGCGGTGCGGCCGTCGGAGGACCGCACGGGGCGGGTGGCGCCGGCGGGCCGGGTGGCCTCGCGGGCGGTGGCCGCGGGGCTGCTGGTGGTCGTCACGACGTCGCCTCCTGCAGCCGCGCCAGCACGAGCCGGCCCTGGTCGCCGGACGCGCCGCTCACGTCGAACGGGGTGGCGAGCACGAGCGTCGCGGCGCCGAGCGCCCACTTGTCCTCCGCCCACGGCTCCACCACGAACGGCAGCGAGCGCCGCGACGGCAGCAGGTGCGCGCGGAACACCGGGTCGAACCCGCGCTCCCAGTGCCGCCAGGCGCGGATCCCCTCGCCGAGCAGCACGACGACCTCCGGGTCGATCACGTGCACGACGCCGGCCAGCGTCCGGGCGAGCAGGGCGCCGGCCTCCCGGTAGATCTCCTGGGCGACCGCGTCGCCGGCGTCGGCGGTGGCGACCAGCGCGGCGACGCCGTCCCCCGACGCGACCGCGCCGCGCTCGACGGCCCGGGCCAGCAGGGCGGCGTCGCCGATGACGGCCTCGAGGCAGGCGCGGTTGCCGCACTCGCACACCGGCCCGTCCTCGGCGACCGGCACGTGGCCGATCTCCCCGGCACCGCCGCCGGCCCCGCGGCAGATCCCGCCGTCGACCACCAGGCCGCAGCCGATGCCGCGCCCGATCGTCAGGACCAGGAACGTCCGGTGCCCGCGGCCGGTGCCGTACAGCCGCTCGGCGACCGCGAGGGTGTTCACGTCGTTCTCCACCAGCACCGGCACGCCGAGCGCGTGCCGCAGGGCCGCGCCGACCGGCACCGCCGTCCAGCCGAGGGTCGGAGCGGTGACGACGCCGGAGTCCTGCGCGTCCACCGAGCCGGGCAGCCCGATCCCGACGCCCAGCACCGGACCGTCCTCGGCGTCGACGGCCTCCCGCAGCACGTGGCCGAGCGCGTCGAGGGCGTCCGGCCGGGACGGGTCGAACGGGTAGGTGGCCTGGCCGCGGACCTCGCCGTCGAACCCGACGGAGACGACCGCGACGTGGTCGTTGGTGACCTTCGCGCCGATCGCCCGGGCCTGGGCGCCGCTGAGCCCCAGCAGCCGGGCCGGGCGGCCGCCCTGGCTCGGGGCCGTGTCGAGCTCGACGACCATGCCGCGCTCGACGAGCTCGCGGGTCACCTGGGTGATGGTCGCCGGGCTGACGCCGAGCAGCCGCGCGATCTCCGCGCGGCCCAGCGGGCCCCGCGTGCCCAGCAGGGCCAGCGTTGCCGCCGGGACCTGTTCTCCCCGCGCCGTGACGGACACGCGAACTCCTTCGTTCATGACTACCTTTAGTCACAAATTAAGCCCTCGGGCTGCGGGGGTCAAGCACCCGGCCCGGTCCTCCCCCGTCGCCGTCGCCGCCGCGCGGCGGGCCGCACCCTCCGGAGCGGACCGGACGCACGGCGGGCCGGCGGACCTGCCGCGGGTGCCCGCCGCGAGCGCCGAGGCGCCGGCGGCGGCCCGTCGCGGCGCCGCACCGACCGCCGCACGGTCTGCCGCACCGCCTGCCGCACGGTCTGCCGCACGGGCGGGTGCGTGCGAGGATCGGGCGTCATGGAGACCCCGTCCGCGCCGGACGCCACGGCGCACGTCCCGTCCACGGCCCCCGCGCAGTCCACCCGGCTCTGGGTCGAGCGGACCGGCACCCGCACGTACACCGGTCGCAACAGCCGCGGCGCCGAGGTCAGCATCGGCCCCGTCGAGGCCGGCGCGGTGTTCACGCCCGGCGAGCTGCTGAAGATCGCGCTCGCCGGGTGCTCCGGCATGTCCGCCGACACCGCGTTGAGCCACCGGCTCGGCCCGGACGTCGAGGTCACCGTCGAGGTCGAGGGCGCGAACCACCCCACCGAGGACCGCTACCCCGCGCTGCAGGAGCGGATGGTCGTCGACCTCAGCGGGCTCGACGAGGCCACGCGCGACCGGCTGCTGCGCGTCGTGCAGCGGGCCGTCGACCAGCACTGCACCGTGGGCCGCACCCTCAAGCACGGCGCGACGGTCGACCTCGAGGTCGTCAGCCCGTGACGCGCCGCACCCCGCTGGTCGACGCGGCCCTGGACCGGGCCGTGACGATCCCGTCCGCGACCGTCCACGCGCACGTCGACCAGCTCCGGCGCAAGCACCCGGACGCCACGCCGCAGCAGCTCGTCGAGCTGCTCGAGCGCGAGTACCTGCTGCTCGTCCAGGGCACCGGCGGCGCCGTCGGCGCGGCGGCCGCCGCCCCGGCGGTCGGCACGGGCGTCGCCCTGGCCCTGACGCTCGGCGACGTGGCGACGTTCTTCGGTGCGTCCGCAGCGTTCTCGCTGGCCGTCGCGAGCGTGCACGGCATCGACGTGCAGGACGCCGAGCGCCGCCGGGCGCTGCTGCTCGCCACGATCCTCGGCGAGACCGGCGTCAAGGCCGTGGCCGACGCCGGCGGCATCCGCACCGTCTCCGTCGCCCGCGCCCTGCTGACCCGGATGCCGACCGGCACGATCCGCCGCGTCAACACCCGGCTGACCCGGCAGCTGTTCCGGCGGCAGCTCGCCCGGCAGAGCGGCCTCGCGTTCGGGCGGCTCGTGCCGTTCGGCATCGGGGCCGTGATCGGCGTGACCGGCGCGCGGGCGCTCGCACGCACCGTCATCGAGGGCGCCCAGCAGGCCTTCGGCCCGGCACCCGCGGCGTTCGGCGACCGCGTCCTGGTCGTCGAGACCGGCGCCGAGCCCCGCCTGCTCCCCGAGGGCACCCCGGCCCCGCCGCGCTGACCCCGCGGGCCGCCCCCACGCCCGCCGCGAGCACACACCCGCCGGGCACAACGAGAGGCCAGTACCCGGGCACCGAACCGCCGCGCGACCACCAGTTCCTGGCCTCTCGCCACCCGCACCTGGGCCCAGACCCATCGACGTTGCAGCAGATGCGGGGTTCCCGCGCGCGAACCCCGCAACGACAGCAACCTCGTCGACAGGACGACGCGGGCGCACCCGGGCCGCGTGCAGCCAGAGGCCACACCCCGAGCGCACACCCGCCCGACGCATCGAGAGGCCAGCACCCGGGCACCGGCCCCCCGACCGACCACCAGTTCCTGGCCTCTCGCCACCCGCACCTGGGCCCAGACCCATCGACGTTGCAGCAGATGCGGGGTTCCCGCGCGCGAACCCCGCAACGACAGCAACCTCGGCGACAGGACGACGCGGGCGCACCCGGGCCGGGCGCGCGCCACGCTCGCGGCGCTCGTGCGCTCGGGCCATGGGCCGGGCCCGCGTCGCGGGCGGGCCCGGGCCGGGTCACCAGCGGGTGTGGACGTGCTCCCGGATGCGGTCGTCGTAGATCGCCCGCAGGGCGTCCTGGGTGGCCTCGTCCAGCGCGGGCAGCGACGCCGCGGCGGCGTTGGCGCGCGCCTGCTCGGGGTTGCGGGCGCCGGGGATGACGGTCGAGACCCCGGGCTGGTCGACGATCCACCGCAGCGCGAGCTGGGCGGTCGTCGCGCCCTCGGGGGTCAGCGCCGCGACCTCGCGGGCCGCCGCCACGCCGACCTCGTACGGCACGCCCGAGAACGTCTCGCCGACGTCGAACGCCTCGCCGTGCCGGTTGTAGGCGCGGTGGTCCGTGGCGGCGAACTGCGTGTGCTCGTCGTACTTCCCGGACAGCAGGCCGCTCGCGAGCGGGACCCGCGCGATGATCCCGACGCCGGCCTGCGCGGCGGCGGGCAGCACCCGCTCGAGCGGCTTGCGCCGGAACGCGTTGAGGATGATCTGCACCGTCGCGACGTGCGGGCGGGCGATCGCCGCGAGCGCCTCGTCGACGGTCTCGACGGACACCCCGTACGCGGCGACGCGGCCCTCGTCGACCAGCGTGTCGAGCGCGTCGTACGTGGCGTCCCGGTCGAGCACGACGCTCGGCGGGCAGTGCAGCTGCACCAGGTCGAGGGTGTCCACGCCGAGGTTGGCGCGGGACCGGTCCGTCCAGGCCCGGAACGCGTCGAGCGTGTACGCCTCCGCGACGTGCGGGTCCGCGCGGCGGCCCATCTTCGTCGCGACGGTGATCCGCGCGGCGTCCGCGGGCCGGTCCGCCAGGAACCGCCCGATGAGCGTCTCGCTGCGGCCGTCGCCGTACACGTCGGCGGTGTCGAAGAACGTCACGCCCGCGTCGGCTGCGGCGGCGAGCACGGCGAGCGCGTCGTCCTCGGCGACCTCGCCCCAGTCCGCGCCGAGCTGCCAGCAGCCCAGCCCCACGACCCCGACGTCCCGTCCGGTCCTGCCCAGCGTCCTCGTCTGCATGGCCGCGAGGCTACCCGCGGCGGCGGGGGTGCCGCGCGCCCGGGACTGCGGCGACGCGTCGGCCCCGCCACCGCCCCGCCGGGCGTTCCGGGGAGCAAGATGGTCCCTGCGCCCGGATCGGGCCAGCGCCGCACGAGGGGGGTGTCCGGTGCCCGCAGGACCGTCTCATCCGCCCCGGTCGCTCCCGTGGGCGCGCGTGCAGCGGACGCTCGCGCTCGGTGCCGACGAGGCCTGGGCGCTGGTCGCCGACGTCCGCCACCACGGCCGCTGGGTGCCGGCCACGCGGGTGACCCTCCACCGCCCGGACGGCGCCGGGTGGCGGCCCTGCGCACCGTCGTCGCCCCCGGAGCCGGGGGACCTGGTGGTGGCCGTGACCGGACCGCGCGCGCGTCGCGGTGGCGGCGGGCTGGTCGACCGGATGCGCATCGAGCGGTTCGACCCGCCGCTGGGTGCCGCGCCGGGCGTGGCGGTGCTCGTCAAGCTCGGGCCCGTGCTGCTCGGGTCGGCGCGCATCGAGGTCGCCGACGCCGGACCGGGCCGCTCGCGCGTCACGTGGTCCGAGCAGGTGCACCTGAAGGGGCTGCCACCTGGGCTGACGGCGTGGGCGGGGGCCGTCGGCACCGACCGGATGATCGCCCTGGTGCTGGGCCGCGCGGCCCGCGAGACGCAACGAAACGCCGGATGAGGCCCGATCCGCGCAACGAAGCACCGGTCGCTGCGCAACATCGCGCCATGATGTGCAGCCCGGACGACTCGTAGGCTGTGCGGGACGTGCCCCGACGAGGCGGCCGACGTCCCGTGGACCCGACCGCACCCGCACCTTCGAGGAGCACCCATGACCGTCACGCCCCGCGCCACGACCCGGCACTACCTGATGTGCGAGCCGACCCACTACACCGTCTCGTACGAGATCAACCCGTGGATGGACTCGACCCGGTACACGGACGCCGGTCTCGCGGTGCAGCAGTGGCGGACCCTGCGGGAGACGTTCGAGTCGCTCGGGCACGTCGTCGAGACCATCGACCCGATCCCCGGGCTGCCGGACATGGTGTACGCCGCGAACGGCGCCACGGTCGTCGACGGCCTGGTGTACTCCGCCCGGTTCCGCCACCCCGAGCGCCAGCCCGAGGGCCCGGCCTACGAGAAGTGGTTCGCGGACCACGGCTACGTCACGCACACCGCGGAGCAGGTGAACGAGGGCGAGGGCGACATCCTGTCCGTCGGGGACGTGCTGCTGGCGGGCACCGGGTTCCGCACCGACCGCGCCGCGCACGACGAGATCGCGCGGGTCACCGGCCGCGAGGTCGTGTCGCTCGAGCTGGTCGACCCGCACTACTACCACCTCGACACCGCGCTGGCCGTGCTGGGCTCCGAGCCCGGCGCCGAGCAGGTCGCGTACTTCCCGCCGGCGTTCTCCGACGCCTCCCGGGCCGAGCTGGAGCGCCGGTTCCCGGACGCCGTCATCGCCTCCGAGCGCGACGCCGCCTGCCTCGGGCTGAACGCCGTCAGCGACGGCCTGAACGTCGTCGTCGCGCCCGGTGCCGTCGACCTGGCGGCCCAGCTCACCGAGCGCGGCTACCGCCCGCACCCCGTCGACACCAGCGAGCTGCTCAAGGGCGGCGGCGGCGCGAAGTGCTGCACGCTGGAGATCCGCGCCGCCCGCTGACCCCTCCGGGCCGGGCGGCCGTCCGCCCGGCCCGACCCGCACCACACGACCCCGCACCGCTCCACCCGCGCCCTGCGGACACCCGGGGCGCCCGCCCGCCGAGGTGACGCCATGACCGCCACGATCCCCGCCCGCCACGCCGGGGGCGCCGCCGCCGGGCCGCTCGCGCAGAACTACCACCCGCTGCCCGTCACGCTCACGACGGGCGAGGGCGCGTGGGTGCGGGACGTCGACGGCCGCACCTACCTCGACCTGCTGGCCGGCTACTCGGCGCTGAACTTCGGGCACCGGCACCCGGCGCTGACGGCCGCGGCCCACGCGCAGCTGGACCGCCTCACGCTGTCGTCGCGGGCGTTCGACCACGACCTGCTGCACCCGTTCGCGACCGCGGTGTCCGACCTGGCCCGCCCCGTGGTCGCGGGCGCCGAGGACGACGGCGTCGTCCCGATGGTGCTGCCGATGAACACGGGCGCGGAGGCCGTCGAGACGGCCATCAAGGCCGCGCGCAAGTGGGGGTACGAGGTCCGGGGCGTCGCACCGGAGCAGGCCACGATCGTCGTCGCGTCGGGGAACTTCCACGGCCGCACGACGACGATCGTGTCGTTCTCCACCGACCCGGAGGCGCGCGAGGGGTTCGCCCCGCACACGCCCGGGTTCCGCGTCGTGCCGTTCGGCGACGCCGAGGCGCTGCGTGCCGCGGTCGACGACACCACGGTCGCCGTGCTGCTCGAGCCGATCCAGGGCGAGCAGGGGGTCGTGGTCCCGCCCGAGACCTACTGGCCGGCCGTCCGGGACATCTGCACCGAGGCCGGCGTGCTGCTGATCGCGGACGAGATCCAGTCGGGCCTCGGGCGCACGGGGACGACGTTCGCGCTGGAGCTGTGGGGCGTGCGGGCGGATCTTGTCACGCTCGGGAAGGCGCTCGGCGGCGGGGTGCTGCCCGTGTCCGCGGTCGTGGGGCGGCCGGACGTGCTGGGGGTGCTCACCGCGGGCACGCACGGGTCGACCTTCGGCGGCAACCCGCTGGCGTGCGCCGTGGGCATCGCGGTGGTGGACCTGCTGCGCACCGGCACGCACCAGGAGCGCGCGCGGGTGCTGGGCGAGCGGCTGCACGCCCGGCTCGCGACCCTGGTCGACACGGGGCTGCTGGTCGGCGCCCGCGGCGTCGGGCTCTGGGCGGGGCTCGACGTCGACCCGGCCCGGATGACCGGCCGGCAGCTGTGCGAGCGGCTGCTCGCGCTCGGCGTGCTGGCCAAGGACACCCACGGCTCGACGATCCGCCTGGCGCCGCCGCTCGTCATCGACGAGGACGACCTGGACCTGGCGCTGGACCGCCTGACGCAGGCGCTGCGCTGACGGCCGCGGGCGGCGGGCGTCGTCGTCGGGCGCGCCGCCGGCGTCAGGAGAACAGCATCGCGGTGTAGAGCCGCCCGCCGTACGTCACCGCGCCGATCGAGACGGTCGACACCCCGTCCTTGAGGATCCACGCGCGGTGCGGCGGGGAGTTCAGGTACGCCTGGATCATCTGCTCGTCGCTGACGGGCTGCACCCACCCGACGATGTGGTCGCTGCCGGAGTGCCAGATGCTGCCGGCCGCCGCCATCGCCGCGGCGTGGTCCGCCAGGGAGGACGACCCGACCACCGCGAGCGCGGGCAGGCCGTTCGCCGCCCGGGCCGCGTTGATCGACGCGCCGAGCCCGCCGACGCCGTAGGAGGACACGCCCGCGACCCACGCGCTCGCAGGGGCGGCCGCGGCCGGGGCTGCGGCGCCGCCGCCGGTGGTCGTGGTGACGGGCCGTGACCCACCGGTCGGGCGAGCGGCTGCGGCGCGGGCGGCGGCCTCCGCAGCGGCGCGCTCGGCCGCGACCCGCTCGGCCTCGATCCGCGCGTCCTCCGCCGCCTGCCACGCCGCCTGCGCCTCGACGACGGCCCGCTGGGGGGCGGCCACGGCCTGCGCGGTCGCCCGCAGCGCGGCGACGCTGGTGCCGTCGCCGAGGCCGGCCGACGCCGCCTCCACGGCCTGCGTCGCCGAGCGCAGCGCGCCCAGGGCCTCGTCCCCGGCGTGCGGGGACGCGTCCGCCGCGGCACGGGCGTCCGCGAGCACCCGCTCGGCCCCGGCGACCGCGGCCTCGCTCGCGGCGGCGTACGACGCCGCGACGGCGTCCGCACGGGCCGACGCGGAGACGGCGGCGTCCGCGCGGTCCGCGGCGACCTGCGCCGCGACCCGCTGCTGGGCGTGCGCCCACGCGGTGGCCCGGGCATCCGCCCGCAGCTGCAGCACGACGGCCGTCGCGACCACGCCGACGAGCAGCAGGCAGAGCACCGTCACGGCGACCGCCCGACGGACCGCACGGGCGGGCGCGGCCGGCGCGACCGGCGAGGCCGGCGACGACGCCGGGGAGGGCGCCGGGGAGGGCGCCGGGTCGAGCGCGCGCGTGCGCTGCGTGGGGATCGTCCCGGTGGGAGCCTCCGAACGGGTGCGGGGCGGCCCGAGGCGCGGGTCGGGCGCCAGCTCCGGTGCGAGCGGCCCGGCGGGCGCCGGCGCCGGCTCGGTCGCGGTCGCTGCGGGCGCGGGTCCGGGCGCCGTCCGCCCGGCGTGCGGTGCCGGCATCCGCCTGCCCCCATCTGCTCGATGACGATCTCTCCCCGGTGTCATCGGCGCGCGGCGCGGCGGCCTGAAGGGTGTCGCCGAAGATCGCCTCCGACGACCGGCCCGGCTGCGGCCCGCGTGAGGGGCCGCCGGTGGTTCCCCAGCACCCGGACGACCGCGGAGGCCGTCCGCACCGTGCGCGAAGATGGGCCCGTGCCCACCTACTCCGGCGACCTGGACCCGATCGACGAGGCGCTGCTGCGCGAGCTGGCCGTCGACGCCCGCGCGTCGTACGCGGACCTCGGCGCGGTCGTGTCGCTGTCCGCCCCGGCGGTGAAGCGGCGCGTGGACCGCCTGCGGGAGCGCGGCGTCGTCCGCGGGTTCACCGTCCTGCTGGACCCGGCCGCCCTCGGGTGGGCCACCGAGGCCTTCGTCGAGCTGTTCTGCCACGGCTCGACGAGCCCGGCCACGATGCGCTCAGCCGTCGAGCGCTACCCGGAGGTCGTCGCCGCCAGCACCGTCACGGGCGACGTCGACCTGGTCGTGCAGGTGCGCGCCCGGGACATGCGGCACCTGGAGCAGGTGGTCGAGCGCCTCGCCGCCGAGCCGTTCGTGTCGCGGACGCGCTCCACGGTCGTGCTGTCGGCGCTGGTGCGGCGACCGGACGTGCCGCCCCCCGCCTGAGCCGCCCGCGCCGCGTCAGCCCGCCGCTTCCGTCAGCCCGCCGCGCCGCCGTCCGCCCCGGCCCCGGCCGTCCCCGCGGCGCCTGCGGTCCCCTCGGCGCCGCCGGCCCCGGCGGCCGCCACCCGCTCCGCGCACCGGTTCGTGACCACCATCACCGGGCACGCCGAGTGGTGCAGCACGGCCTGGCTCGTGGAGCCGAGCAGCAGCCCCGTGAACCCGCCCCGCCCCCGGGAGCCCACGACGATGAGGTCGGTCGCGGCCGAGAACTCGGTGAGCAGCTCCGCGCCGGTGCCGTCCAGCACGGCCCTCCGCACCGTGGCGCCGGGGTGGTCGGCCAGCGCGCGGTCGACGACGACGTTGAGCCCCTCCGTGACGTCCGCGAGCACCTGCGTCTGGTCGATCGTCGCGGGCAGCCACGCCATGACGCCCGAGCCGCTGCCGACGGGCACGCCGGCGACGGCCGTGAGCTCGGCGCCCCACGCCTGCGCCTCCTCGATCGCGTGGCGCAGGGCGAGGTCCGCCTGCGGGGAGCCGTCCACGCCGACGACCATGCGCCGCACGGGCCGGACCACCGGCGCGGACTCGTCGCTCGGCACGATGCCGCCCCGGCGCTGGTCGCGCAGCGGCACGACGACGGTCGGGCAGTACGCGTGCGCCGGCAGCGTCGACGAGACGGTCCCGAGCAGCCGGTCCGCGAACCCGCCCTTGCCCCTGGTGCCGACGACGACGAGCGAGGCGTCCCGTGACATCTCGACCAGGACGGCCGCCGCGTCGCCGGTCGCCACGGTGGTCGTGACCTGGAGGTCCGGCCCGGCGACGCGCTGCTGCGCCTCCGCGAGCACCGCGCGGGCGCCCTGCTGGATGGCGGTGTCGTCGAGGGCCGCGTACCCGCCGTCCAGCGAGGCGGCCGTGAACGACGGCAGCGTGTAGGAGCACACCACGTGCAGCGGGCGCCGTCGCGTACGCGCCTCCCCGGCAGCCCAGTCGAGCGCGTGCATGCTCGCCGCCGACCCGTCCACCCCGACCAGGATCTCCGCGTCCCGCTTCATGGCTCCGACCTCCTTGGTGGCACACCCCAGTGTGCCCCCGATCATGCCGGATCCGCACCTGCCACGGAGCAGGGCGTGGCGTTTCCTTGCCGTCCCCTTGACCCGCTCCGTCGCTCAGGCGGCGAGGTACGCGGACCAGGCGGGCTCGTCGGCGGCCACCCCGCGCAGGAACGCCGTCGCACCCCGCGGGGCCGACGGCGTCCAGGCCAGCTCCCACCCGATCTCATGGAGCAGGTGGTCGGCCTTGCGGTGGTTGCACCGCCGGCACGCCGCGACGACGTTGGTCCACTCGTGCCGGCCGCCGCGCGAGCGGGGGTGCACGTGGTCCACGGTGTCGGCGTGCGAGCCGCAGTACGCGCACCGGTGGTCGTCGCGCTGGAGCACGGTGCGGCGCGTCGGCGGCAGCGGCCGGCGCACGGGGACGTGCACGTAGCGGGTCAGCGACAGCACCACGGGCATCGGGACGGCGACGTGCTCGGAGTGCAGCACCCGCCCGTCCGACTCGAGCACCGTCGCCTTGCCCGACATCACGAGCGTGACGGCGCGCGGCAGTGCGACGACGCACAGCGGTTCCAGGCTGGCGTTGAGGAGCAACGTCCGGGGTGGCGCAGGGAGCAGCACGGCGAACTCCTTGACCGGGGGGCCCGTCTGGCTGACGGGTCCGCTGGGGAGCGAGCAGCGCCAGCGTACGCGCCCACCCCGGGAACCGGCCCGGTCTTTCGCGCCGGCCGCGCCGGTGCGCGGCGTGCGGACCCCCCGGGGACGGCAGGACCCCCGCACCCGGGGCGGGTGCGGGGGTCCTGGAGGCGTCGTGCGTGCCCGGGAGACTCAGCCGATGCGGATGAACGTCGGCGAGCTCTGCCAGATGGCGCGGAACTGCACCGTCTTGCCGGGGCGCGGGGAGTCGATCTGCTGGTCGCCGCCGGCGTAGATCGAGATGTGGCCGGGGCTCCAGATGAGGTCACCCGGCTGGGCCTCGGCGGCCGAGATGACCGTGCCCGCGTCGCGGATCGCCGACGACGTGCGGGGCAGCGAGATGCCGAGCTGCGCGTACACGTAGGACACGAAGCCGGAGCAGTCGAAGCCGTCCGGGGTCGTGCCGCCGGAGACGTACGGCGTGCCGACGTAGCGGGCCGCGATCTCGAGGACGGCGTTGCCGGCGACAGACTGCGGCACGGCAGCGGCGGCGACCTCGACCGGGGCGGCCTCGACCGTGGCGCGCTGGGCGCTGCGGGAGACGACCGGCTCGGGCTCGGGCTCCGGCTCGGGCTCCGGGACCACGGCGGTCGCGGCGGGGGCCTCGAAGGTCCACGCGGCGTCGGCCGGGGCGGTGACGACCGGCGCGGTGTCGAGGACCGTCTTCGCGGAGGCGGTCAGCGCGGTGGTGTCGACCGACGGCAGCGCGGCCTGGTCGCCGGAGGTCGTCGCGGCGCCGGCGGGGACGGCGACCGCGGAGACCATGAGCCCCGTGGTGGCCGCGACGACGGCGGTGCGGCGACCGGCCTGGGCGAGGGTGCCCGTGGCGGCGGTGGCGAGGTCGGTCAGGGGGGTGACGGGGCGACGCGCAGAACGGTGTCGGGCGCGCACAGCACTTGCGGACACGTACAGCCTCTCCTGGCGCCTACGAGGTGAGCTGTCGGGTTCGGGTGGAGATACCCGGCCGCGTGGCGCTCCCGGGAGGTCCCGGTCACGTCGCGCGGCTTCACCCCAAGGACACCGTCGCCGGTGCCCACAAGTGGTTCCCCCGCCCCTGCCGGCGAGTCGTACGGACCTCGGGCGGCGGCAGGGCTCGGCGTACCGTCCAAGGGCTCTGACGGAGGAGGGTTCCGTCGAGCAGGACCGACCGTACCCGACCCCCGAGCCGATTGTCACGTTCCGGTCACGATCCGTTTGCCGATCACCCGGACGCCCCCGCGGGGACCCTGGTCACGCACACGACGAGGCCCTGCGGGTGGCGCGTGCCACACCGCGGGGCCGTCGGTGCCGGGCGCCGTCGCCGGCGCTGGGCGAGGGCCTCAGCCGACCCCGAGGAACACGTGGCGCGCGACCTCCTGCGGCAGGTCGAGCACCGTCTCCGCGCCGGGCTTCCCGACCGTGACGACGCCGGCGCCCTTCTCGACCGTGACCTCCTGGCCGGGACGCACGCCGGCCTGCGCGAGGCGGGCGAGCAGGTCCACGTCCGTCTGGATGGGCTCACCCAGCCGGGCGACGACCCCCGTGGTCGGGCCGGTCGCGGCCGCCGCGACGGCGACGAGCGACTCCACGCCGTCGAGGAACCCGACCGGCGTGCGCTCCTCCCCGATCTCGTCGAGACCGGGGATCGGGTTGCCGTACGGGTCGAAGTGCGGGTGGTCGAGCAGGCCGGCGAGCCGGCGCTCCACCCGCTCGCTCATGACGTGCTCCCAGCGGCACGCCTCCTCGTGGACGTACTCCCAGTCCAGCCCGATGACGTCGACCAGTAGCCGCTCGGCCAGCCGGTGCTTGCGCATCACGCGCATCGCCTTCGTGCGGCCCGCCTCGGTCAGCTCCAGGTGGCGGTCACCGGACACGACGACGAGCCCGTCCCGCTCCATGCGGGCGACGGTCTGGGACACCGTGGGACCGCTGTGCCCGAGCCGCTCGGCGATGCGGGCGCGCAGCGGCGTGATGCCCTCCTCGGTGAGCTCGTAGATGGTCTTCAGATACATCTCGGTCGTGTCGATCAGGTCACTCACGCCGGTGCCCTCCTGTGTACGCAGACGTCCGTCCACAGGCTAGTTGGTCCTGCCGCCGGGCGGCGTCGGGCGCGTAGGGTGCGGCGCGTGACCGTGACGCCCGCCACCGTGACCATCCCCGAGGAGCTCCTGCCGTCGGACGGCCGGTTCGGCTCCGGGCCCGCGAAGGTCCGCGACGCGCAGGTCCGGGCGCTCGCCGAGGTCGGCCGCAGCCTCCTCGGCACCTCGCACCGCCAGGCCCCCGTCCGCTCGCTCGTCGGCCGCGTGCGCGCCGGGCTCGGCGAGCTGTTCTCCCTCCCGGACGGGTACGAGGTCGCGCTCGGGAACGGCGGCTCGACGGCCTTCTGGGACGTCGCGACGCTGTGCCTCGTGGAGCGCCGTTCGGCCCACGCCGTCTTCGGGGAGTTCGGGGGCAAGTTCGCGGCCGCCGCGGCACGCGCCCCGTTCCTCGAGGACCCCGTCGTCACCGAGGTGCCCGCCGGGTCCTCGGCGACGCCCGCGGCCGCCGACGGCGTCGACGCCTACGCGTGGGCGCACAACGAGACGTCCACCGGCGCCGTCGCGCCCGTCCGCCGCGTGCCGGGCTCCGCCGACCAGGGCGCGCTGGTGCTGGTCGACGCCACCTCGGGCGCCGGGGGCCTCGCCGTCGACGTCGCGCAGACCGACGCCTACTACTTCGCGCCGCAGAAGTCGTTCTCGTCCGACGGCGGCCTGTGGCTGGCCGTGCTGTCCCCCGCCGCGGTCGAGCGCGCCGAGCGCGTCGAGTCCGGCCGCTGGGTGCCCGAGTTCCTGTCCCTGAGCGCGGCCGTGCGCAGCTCGCGTGCGGACCAGACCCTCAACACCCCCGCGATCGCCACGCTCGTGCTGCTCGCGGAGCAGGTCGACTGGATGCTGGCGAACGGCGGCCTCGACTGGTGCGCCTCGCGGACCGCGACCTCCGCCGGGCACCTGTACGGCTGGGCGGACGCGCGCGACTGGGCCCGCCCGTTCGTCACCGACCCCGGGCAGCGTTCACCCGTCGTCGGCACCGTGGACCTCGCGCCCGAGATCGAGGCGCCGACCGTGGCGCGCATCCTGCGGGCGCACGGCATCGTCGACGTCGAGCCCTACCGCAAGCTCGGGCGCAACCAGCTGCGGGTCGCGATGTTCCCGTCGGTGGAGCCGGACGACGTGCTGGCGCTCACCGCCTGCATCGACCACGTGGTGGACCGGCTGCTCTGACGGCCGGGGGGGCGCTCCCCCGCGCACGGCCGACGCGACGGACGGCACCGGCCGAGCACGGGGCCGACGGCACCGGCCGGGCACGGGGCCTGGCCGGTGCCGTGCGATCCCGCCCGGTGGGCGGGACGGGGTCAGCGGGCCCGGTGGGTCCGGCGGGACGCGACCACGACCAGTCCGGCACCCAGCAGCACCGCGCCACCCGCGGCGGCCAGCAGCTGCCACGAGTTCGCCCCGGTCACGGCGAGCACCGCCGACTGGTAGCGGACCTCCGTCGCGGGCGCGGCGAGCACCTCGGAGGTCGTCACGACGCCGGAGACCTCCGAGTCCGGGGGCGTCACGACCACGCCGTCGACCTCCTCCTGCGGCCCCGCGCACGCCGACGTCGGCGGCGGGTAGGCCACGACGGTCGACGCCGACGGGTTCACCTCGAACTCGACCCGCACCGCCGGCCGGGAGAAGTCGAACTCGTCGTGCTGCACCCACGTGCCGTCCGGCTGCTGCGACCAGCCGGGCCAGTCGACGACCCGGTCGCCGTCGAGCACGGTGCCGGGCCAGTACACCCGGCCGCTGAGCGGCAGGCCCGACTGGACCACCGCGTCGCCGTCGGGGTTGACCCACGTGAGCGTGACCGTGTCGTTCGACGTCCCGTACGGCTCGACGGCGTAGTCGAGCACGGGGGCGTCGCCGACGCAGAGCGCGGTCGCGCGGGCGATGACCAGCTCGCAGCGACCGGCCGGGGCGTAGCCGTCGGAGGGCGTCGTGCAGGCGGCGTCGGGGTCGGTCGCGCCGGCGTCCGGGCCGGGGTCGGTCGCGTCCGGGCCGGCCGCCGGGTCGTCCGCGGCCGGGTCGTCGGCCGCCGGCCGGAGCGCGGCCGGTCCCGGCGTCGCAGGAGCCGGCGACGCGAACGCCGGAGCCGCCCCCGCCGTCACGGCCAGCGCCGTCAGCAGGAGCCCGGCGAGCGCTCGTCGCGTCCGTGCCATGTCACACCTCCACCCGCCCGACGCCGTCGCCGGGCTCGCCTCACCGATTCGTACAAATCGGACATTTCGCCCATGCTACGGCCACCGGGGCCCGACGCGCCGACCGGAGGGCCGGGTGAAATCCGCATGATCACGCGGAAGAGCACCCCCGAAGCCCCCGACCAGCCACGACACCCCACGCACCGACCCGCCGACCCACCGACCCGCCGACCCACCCCACTCGCCGCCCCCACCCGCCCCACCCGCCCCACCCGTTCGGAGGCTCCGAACGCGCTCGGCGGTGGCCGCGCGCCGTCGTGGTGCTCCCCGGACCACCACGATCACCGTTCGGAGCCTCCGACGGGACGGAGTCCGGCCCTGCTCGGGGTGCGGGGTGCCGTGCCGTTCGCGGTCACGCGCACCCTCGGTCGGAGGCTCCGAACGCGCTCGGAGGTGGCCGCGCGCCGTCGTGGTGCTCCCCGGACCACCACGATGGCCCGTCGGAGCCTCCGACGGGCTCAGAGGGGGTGGGTGGGTGCGGGCGGGGTGGGTGCAGGGCGCGGGGTGCGGGGGGTCAGGGGGCGGGGCAGTGGGACTCGACGAGGCCCGGGCCCGTCAGGGTCGGGGTGGTCCAGACGGTGATCCCGCTCGCCGTGGCCGGCACCGTCAGCGTGTAGGTCTCCGCCCCGCCCGGCTCGAGGCGGGAGGTCACCACGGCGACGTCGCGGCGCGCGGTGCGGGCGGTCTGCCCACCGACCACGGCGTCGTCGCGCCGGATCTCGCCGAGCCGGCCGTCGCGCGCGGAGTAGAACGACACGTTCGTCGCCAGCCACCCGGGCGGCAGCCCGGACCCGCCGTCCCCGAGCACCTGCGCCGGGAAGGTCGCGACGTCGGCGGGCGGCCGGTAGCCGAGCGTCAGGTCGATGCGGGCCTGCACGTCCGGCGACCCGCACCCGGTCAGGGTCACGGCGACCTGGGCGTCGAGGTCGACGTCGAGCTTGCCGGCCGTCGCGTCGTCGAGGAACACGCCGACGGCCTGCCCCGCCGTGCCGGTCGGCGTCGGCGGGTCGCCCGTGAGGAACGCCCCGCCGAGCACGGACGCGGCGATCCCCGCCTGCTCGACAGGGTCCGCCGACCAGACCGCGACCCGGCGCTGCTCCACGGCGTCGGCCGCGACCTGCACCGCCGCCCCCGCGGTCGCCGGGTCGGCGGCGGCGTCGCGCAGGACGCCGAACGCCTCCGCCGCGACCTGGGCGTAGAACGCGTCGCCCGCCTTGGGGTCGCCGTAGGCGAGGTAGGCGTCGCGCAGCAGGCCCCGCAGCAGGTCGTCCCCGCCGAGCTCGGTGCCGTCCGCGCTCACGGTCCGCCCGGTCGCGCCGAGGAGGTCCGCGACGACCACCGGGTCGGTGGCGAGCACCCCGTCGACCCGCTGCCCGGTGGACGCGGTCCAGAACGCGGACGCGGCCTCGGCGGCACGCGGGAAGTCGGGCGTGAGCACGGTGTCCTGCACCCAGCGGCCGAGTCGGTCCCCGAACAGCGCGAGCTCGGCGTCGCTCAGCGGCAGCGCGGACTCGGCGAGCTCGGGCAGGTCCGCGGTGCTGCGCTGCCCGACGAGCCCCACGGCGCCGTCGCGGGCCTGGAGCACGCTGACGGCACCGACGATGCCGCCCTGCGCGCGCAGCTCCGCCGGGTTGAGGGACAGCAGCAGGTACGTGCGCGGGCCGTCCGCGCCGAGGAGGCCGGGGAGCACGGGTGCGAGCTCGCGGACCGTCTGCAGCGGCCCGGCCGCGCCGTCGACGGCGTCACGGAGCCCGGCCACGGGACCGGCGAGCGGCCCGACCAGCCCGTCGGGGTCGACGGCGGCGAGGTCCGTGCGCAGCCGCTCGACGGTGGCCGCCGCGCGGTCGAGCGCCGGTGCCGCGTCGGCGAGCGCCTGCAGGTCGACCCAGCCGTCGGGCACGGTGCCCCCGCCGGCCGACGCGCCCGCGCCGCCGGACGGCTCGGCGAGCGAGTCGAGGGCGTCGAGGAGGTCGGGCGCGGCGTCGCCCGCGAGCGCGTCCGCGGCCCGGCCGATCGCCGAGACGGCGGCGAGGTCGTCCCCGACGACCGGCAGGTGCTCGGCCACGCGCCACACCGGGTCCTGCCCGGCGGCGTGCACCCGTGCGGCGGCGTCCTGCACCGCGTCGAGCCGGTGGCGCAGCGCCGCGACGTCGAGCCGGGCGACCTCCTCGCCGGCGCCGGACGCGGCGGCCTGCAGGTCGCGGGCGGCGTCCGCGGCCTGCCAGACCCGGTACGCCAGCCACCCGCCGACCAGCAGCACCGCGGTGAGCAGCACGGCAGCGGCCAGGAGCACACGCCGCCGGATGGTCATCGACCGATCGTCACATACCGGACAAATCGACCGGCCCGCAGGGGGCCAAGTTCACCCGGGTGGTGTCACACCGACGCGTCGGCGGCCTCCCGCGCGGCGAGCTGGTCGGCCGCCGCACGGCGAGGCGCGGGCACGTCCGGGTGCAGCACCTCGAGGTGGGGGCGCGTCCGCACGTGGTACCGCAGCTCCACCTGCCAGCGCCGCTTCGCCCACACCGCGGCGAGCGCCGAGACGAGCAGCGCCGTGATCGAGCCGATGCCGATCGACCAGCGCGGGCCGAACGTCTCCCCGATCCACCCCACGATCGGCGACCCGATCGGCGTCGCCCCGAGCATGACGATCATGTAGAGCGACATCACCCGCCCGCGCACGGTGGGGTCCGTCGACATCTGGATGGTCGTGTTGGCCGCCGTCAGCATCGTCAGGGACGCCAGGCCCACCGGGATGCACGCGACCGCGTACGAGGCGTACGTCGGCATCAGCGCCTGCACGCCCGTCGCCACGCCGAACGCGAACGCCGCCCCGATCACGAGACGCACCCGCGGCCGCTCCCGCCGCGCGGCCAGCAGCGCCCCGCCGAGCGAGCCGATGGCCAGCACCGACCCGAGGATCCCGTACTCCCCCGCGCCCTTGCCGAACTCGGCACGCGCCATGAGGGCCGACGTCATCTGGAAGTTCAGGCCGAACGTCGACACCACGCCGATCACCGCCATGATCACGAGGATGTCGCTGCGCCCGCGCACGTAGCGGACGCCCTCGCGGATCTGGCCCTTCGCGCGCCGGGCGACCGGCATCGCGTGCAGCTCGGACGTCCGCATCGCCACGAGCGCCAGGATCGTCGCCGCGAACGACACCCCGTTGATGACGAACACCCAGCCCGTGCCGACCGCCGCGATCAGCAGGCCCGCGAGCCCCGGCCCGATCAGGCGCGCCGCGTTGAAGGACGTGCTGTTGAGCCCCACCGCGTTCGACAGCCGGCCCGCGGGCACCAGCTCCGCCACGAACGTCTGCCGCACCGGCTGGTCGACCGCGGCGACCGCCCCCAGCAGCGCCGCGAAGACGTAGACGTGCCAGAGCTCGGCGTGACCCGAGAGCACCAGCGCACCCAGGCCGAACGCGAGCACGCCCTGCGCGGCCTGCGTGATCATCAGCAGCTTGCGGCGGTTCACCCGGTCCGCGAGCAGGCCGGCCCAGGCCGACAGCAGCAGCGTCGGGGCGAACTGCAGCGCGGTCGTGATGCCGACCGCCAGCCCCGAGTCGTCGGACAGGTCGGTGAGCACGAGCCAGTCCTGCCCGACACGCTGCATCCAGGTGCCGATGTTCGCGACCAGCGCGCCGGCGAACCACAGCCGGTAGTTCACGTACCTCAGCGAGGCGAAGGTGGAGTTCATGCAGGGGGCCTCATCCTGCCGCGATCCGGCGCAGCAGCACGGCGGCCTGCGCCAGGGTCCGGCGTTCGTCGGGGGTCAGGTTCTTGAGCTGGTCGGCGAGCCACGCGTCGCGGCGGCGGCGGGTCTCCCGGACCTCGGCCTCCCCCGCGTCCGTCAGGCTCACGACGACCTGTCGCCCGTCGGTGGGGTGCTCCGACTTCGCGACGAACCCGAGCCCGACCAGGGCGTTCACGGTGCGGGTCATCGACGGCGGCTGCACGTGCTCGGCCTCGGCGAGCGCGCCGGGCGTCAGCGGGCCCTCGCGCAGCAGGATCGCGAGGACGTTGAACTGCGGGTCCGGCAGGTCGGCGGCGCCGCGCCGTGAGCGGATGCGTCGCGTGGACTTGGCGAGCGCGACGCGCAGCTCACCGGCGAGCGTCGACGGCCGGCACTGCGCCGCGGCCACACGCGGCTCCTCGGGGGCATCGGCAGGCATGTCCTTACCCTAACTCATTACCTTCGCTAACGAAACCGCCGCCCCTCCGGCCCCCGCACCCGCGAGCCGGTCGGCTCGTCGAGAGTGCAGTCGTTGCGGGTTTCGCCGCTCTGAACCCCGCAACGACTGCACTCTCGTGCGGCAGCACGGGCGGGAGGTCGAGCGGGACGGGCAGGTCGAGCGGACCGCACGGGTCGGAGCGGTCCGGACGGGTCGGTCAGCGGGGACGGGTCCTCCACAGGGCCAACCGGACGGTCCGGTCCCCAGGACGACCACCCCGGTGCTGCCCCTCGCGGGCCCGACGCGTCACCGTGGCTGCATGCCGCAACGCCCCGCTCCTGTGCCGTCAGGGCTCGGGGCGGCGTTCAGCGTCCGTGAAGGCCGGGCCGCGGGCATGACACCGGCGCAGCTCCGTCGTGAGTCCCTCCGGGCGCCGACCCGCGGCTTCCGCGCCACCGGACCACCCCCGGAGGCGGTCGACGTCCTGGCCCGGTGCCGCGAGGCCTTGCCGTGGCTACCGGCGGACGCGGTGTTCTGCGGTGCGACGGCACTCGCGCTGCTGCACGTGGACCTGCCGCGAGGCGTCGACCCGGCGGGCGCTCTGCACGTCGAGGTCGGCCCGGGCACCACGCCGCCGCGTCGGCCGGGCGTCCGGGGCCATCGCCGTAGCGGGCCCGGGGTCCCCACGCGGTTGCTCGCGGGCGGCGTGCGGGTGCTGCCGCCCGAGGTGGTGTGGACCCGGATGGGCGGCGAGCTCGACGAGGAGGAGCTCGTCGTGCTCGGCGACGCGCTCACCCGCCGACGCGCCCCGCTGTCGTCCGTCGGCGGGCTCGAGGACGCCCTCGCGCTCCTGCCGCCGAGGGCACGTGGCCGGCGACGGCTGCGCGCGGCGCTGTCGCGGGTCCGACCTCGCACGGACTCGCCGATGGAGACGCGGCTGCGCCTCCTGGTCGTCAGGGGCGGCCTCCCCGAGCCGGTCGTCAACGTGCCGGTGCTGTCGGGCTCCGGGACGTTCGTCGCGCTGCCGGACCTCAGCTACCCGGCGTCGAAGGTCGCGATCGAGTACGACGGGGACGTGCACCGGACGGACCGCACGACCTGGCGGCGGGACATCGGCCGGCGCCAGGCGATGGAGGCGCTCGGCTGGCGGGTCGTCACGTGCACCGCGGACGACCTCCGACGCCCCGCCCGGACACTCACCTGGATCCGCGCGGCCCTGACCCACGGCCTCGCCCGGCCCCACGAGGTTGCAGCAGATGCGGGGTTCAGCGCGGGCGGTTTCAGGCGGCGGTTGCAAC